>CAZUAW010000106.1:0-7477 GCA_964618535.1 uncultured Thiotrichales bacterium | reverse complement strand
CTAAGCACGGATTGCGGAAACTTTGTGATCGGTTGCTAAATTCATCAACATAGCCAAACTTGATTATGATCGTACAAACCTCAGTTGAATCGCTTGGGGTATCGTTCCCCGCCCCTTGGGTCGCGTCGCGTAACAAAGAATATGGAATGTCATCCATCGACAAGCTCCCTTCGACAAGCTCCCTTCGACAAGCTCAGGACGAACGCTGAGATATATTCGTTCATCCTGAGCCTGTCGAAGGGAGCCTGTCGAAGGGAGCCTGTCGAAGGGTGTCTTGGTATTGACTCAAACTACCCCGTTTTTAAGGAACGAAAAAGTCGAGCATTTAGCGAGAGGGCTTGCCCCGGGGATGTTTATTCATGAAAGTCTACGCAAGCTATTGGTGCACCTGGCAAAACAGAAAAACTTCTCTTCACCAGCAAGGTGACCACGAATTTTTCTGTTTCACCATGCACACCAAGATCTTACGCATCTTTTTTATGCCCAACTGAGGTTTTTAGGATGATGTGAGCTTCGCATTACCCCAACACGCTGGTTAACACTTTTCAATGCTCATTCAATCCCGTTAACCGGTCTTCTTTACCACCATAAACTGAGATAGCCGTCACAAAACCACCCCGATTCGTGACACAAAGCCACCTTCTATCGTTGCTTTGTGACGCGGTATTTTTTAAGGGACAGCAAGGCTTACGCGCATTCAAAATAACTGTAAGCAAAACTTAACACCTGCTAATAGTTCCCCTTAACATTACTGAATACGGGGGTTTCCGCTAAAACCAGCGTTTGTACCCAAAATGTGTAAATCAACCTTTACACTCAGATTGACATTCCCTCCCATTTTATTGCCAGACTCCGCAAGAAGAGATTTTATTTTAGCATATAAAACAATGAGATAGGTTGGATAATGGAAAGCTGGCACGGTTACTGCCTTATCTCTTACGACGGCGAAAGCCATCGAATGTCATCAGTTTTGCAGGGATGAAAAACGATTATTCCTCGTGCTGATAAAACCTAAACCGAAATAGTTACCATTTTTAGAGGAAATAACTATGAAAAAGACTTTAATCACGACGGCGGTTGCGTTTGCACTGGCAGCGCCTTTCAGCGTCAATGCCCAACTAGTGCCGCCTACAATTGTCCCTGGCAACAGCGACAGAGACGATCAACTCAACGGACTGGATAACTCTGTAACCAGTCGTGGTGTTATTAACCTGGGTGCCCAAAACCCAGCGCCCAATACCCCGGTTAGTTCTTACTCTCCAGTTTTAAACGGTTCACAAAATCGCACGTTTCATAACGCCTTAAATGACGTCAATTCCGACAATAGCGTCACCATCGGTGAAGACGGCGTTGTCGCATTTGCTCAAGATCTTGATCAAACCATCGCAGATGCCGATCTGGATCACACAGTGGGTAACACGCTCTCTCTTGCACCAGCTCTTGGTCCGGGTGGCAATGCCGTGGTCGAAAACGGTGTCATCAATGTAGGCGCGCAAAACCCTGCGCCCAATACATCGATTCTCAACAATTGGACCAAGCTTAACTCTGTTTCAGGCGGCGCGTTCAATAACTACGGCGGTATTGCTACAGCCAATCAGAACTCGGGTAGCACCACATCAGTGGGTCAAGCCGTTGTTGTTCAATCTAACGGTAGCATTTAAGCACTCATCTGCTTAACGGTTATTTAGATATTATTTTTAGAGGAAAATATGATGAAAAAGACATTACTTACAGCAGCAGTTGCTGTTGCCCTGGGAGCACCACTCGCCGCGATGGGTTCTGACGTTATTGGCAGCGCTCAAAACAGCCAGAATATCGACGGTGTGCTGAATATTGGTGCGCAAAATCCGGCACCAAACGCACCGGTTAATTCATACAATGATGCGATTAATGGATCTCAAAACATCGGTATCAGTGAAGGTTTTAACGAGATCAATTCTGACAATCTGGTGGCTATCACAGAAGATGGTAACGTGCTTTTTGCACAAAATGCGGATCAGTCGATTGCACAGACTGATTTGGATGCGACGGTTGCTGGTAACTACGTAGTGGTTGATGGTGTATTGAACATTGGCGCTCAAAACCCTGCACCTAACACTCAGACCAATAACAAGCGTACAGCGACCAACACCATTGGTGATGCATTCTCAGGCGCATCAGGTATCGCGGTAATCAGTCAGAACACTGGTCATGCTAACAGCATCCAGCAGTCTACTGTTGTTCAGTCTAACTTTAAGCTTAACTAAAAAAAATTAAGCTAAGCTAGACCCGTTCAGGGAGAACAAGCGGAGCCTTTCTGGCTCCGCTTTTTTTTGCGCGTTAAAAACGTAGGGCGAATAGCCCGCGTATTGCGCCGCAGGGTTGGGATGCTGATCCTGGTTTGTCACGGTGTAATATACTCTCTGCACTCAAGAATACCCCATTCCAAGCACACATCTTTTCGCCAATGGCGGCGTCGCCTACAGGAAGTAGGTGAGGGGCGTGAGCATATGTACAGGATGTACGGTAGTAAAACCGGTCACTGGCTGCAATCCCTTCTGCTTGAGAACTGGATCACAGTAAAAACGGCATATTTTCGAGTAAGGTTCTTTGCTCGGTAATACGCTTTTTGGCAAAAAATTTCACGATATTACTTGATTCTGAATTTCCACCAAAATTTATGAGGATCTTTCGGATTTTTTCAATTTCAACCAAAGGACTTAATCAATGACTGTTAATTTGGCACAGTTCCCCATCCCGGAAATGAAAGATCATGTTTCTACTTTTACAGGTGGATTACTTGATGGATTTGTCGCACTCGCAGCGGGGGATGCATCGAATGCAAATGACTATTTTGATGAGTACCTTTCAAAGAACCCGCGCTCGGACCATGGTTTACTGCTTAAGGGTATTGCGCAGCTACGTATTGGCAATATTGAGTCGGCAGCATCAAACATCTCCAAAGCGATCGAGATCAAACCCGATTATGCAAACGCCTACTATTGCCTGGGGTTATTGCAGCAGGCGAATTCAAATCATCTTCAGGCAGCCATCTATTTGTCTGATGCAGAATTATTTGGTCATTTTGAAGCACAAACGGCTTTTATTGAATCGCTAAAGCAGCTCTCGGAAGAGCAAGCAAAAAGCATATTGAACCAACGTGCGCATGCCTTCAGCCAGAAAAACAATATCAGCGGCGCGCTGAGAAGTGTGCTGATCTTACTTGAGCTTCAGAGCAGTGATGTTACTGACTGGAACACTTTTTGCGAAGTTCTAAGATACGCAACCTTTAATCAGCAGGTTGTTGGAGCCTTGCATCAGCATCTTATAACCGGGCTCAAGCGCGATGATATTAATCACTATGGAATGGTATTTGCCACTATCAGCGCACTCTTGTTTGAGCCTGGTTTCAGTGGGATAGGCACAACCACGCCTAACGGCAAGACAACCAGAGATAAAATTCATCAGCAACTGCAGGATGGGTCGCTCGATCAGATAGTCGGGAATGAATTATTCAATGCCCTGATACACAGGACGCTGATTCCCAATAAGCATTTTGAATTTTGGTTAACCGCCTTTCGCAGTGTCATCACTGAGCTTTGTGCAGAAGATAAGATACTAAAAATCACAAATGAACTTTATGAGCGGTTTATCTGCAATTTCTCTCATCAGTGTTTCAGAACTGAATACGTTTATTATCAAAGTAGTGAAGACAAGGCCAATCTGGAAAAGCTTAAGAATTCTGTTCGCGATGCCTTGGCAGAAGGTGGTGCTGTTTCGATGGCACAAGTGGCTATTTTGGCATTGTACCAGCCATTGAATGACTATGACTTTGCCGATGAGTTGCTGGAGTTCGAATGGCTCGATTACTTTCAGGAAGTGCTTTCCATACAAGTGCATGATCTTAGGGAAGAGCGCGAACTCAGAAGCGAGATTAAACAGCTGACCTCGATCGGTGCGGAAGTCTCGAAAATGGTGCGCGAACAATATGAAGAAAACCCCTTTCCTCGCTGGGGGTCGCCACCTGCAAAGGGGACGCGTAAATCTTTAAAGCAATTAGTCACGGACAGATTCCCGCACGTTGCCCCCGACACGCTGGCTGACAGCACTCATCCGCAAGTGCTGGTTGCAGGTTGCGGCACAGGATGGATTCCGATGGAGCTTTCAAACAGCATTGAAAACCCCACGATAACCGCGGTGGATTTGAGTTTATCGAGCCTTTCTTATGGCGCTAGAAAAGCTCGCCAGCAAGGCGTTACAAACATTCAATTTGGGCAGGCAGATATTCTTAAGCTGGGCGAGCTTCGTCAGGAGTTTGATCATATTAACTGCTATGGCGTTCTGCATCACATGGAGAATATAATTGATGGCTTTCGTGTCCTGACCGATATTTTAAAGCCTGGCGGGACGATGCATCTTGGTTTATATAGCAAAATAGCTCGGAAAATTAACTGGATGGGCAGGGAGATGATTACAGAGAAAGGCTATCAGGGGAGCGCCGAAGATATGCGTGAATTCAGGCAGGATATCTATCGAATGCCAGAAGACAGTTTGTTTGGCCGGGCCCCACTGAACTGGGGTTTTTATATGATCAGTGACGTGAGGGACATGTTTTTTCATGTTCAGGAATTACTGATTACATTACCCGAACTTAAAACGCTCATCGCAGAGGTTGGGCTGGAATTTATAGGGTTTGAAATACAACAGCCCCATGTCCCGCAGCAGTTTGCAGAACGGTTTCCTGCTGACATTAATGGACTTTCACTCGATAATTGGCATGAATTTGAGCAGGAGTTTCCCGGCACCTTTTCTGAAACATATAATTTCTGGCTAAAAAAACCACTGTAAACCCGTAATTATTTGGGGCGCAATAGCTTGTGTATTGCGCTGCAGATTTCGGTTGTTGATCCAAACCTGTCAAGGTGTGAGCTTCGCATTACACCCCGCCTATGTTTTTAACCGGTCTTCTTTACCACCATAAACTGAGATAGCCGTCACAAAACCACCCCGATTCGTGACACAAAGCCACCTTCTATCGTTGCTTTGTGACGCGGTATTTTTTAAGGGACAGCAAGGCTTACGCGCATTCAAAATAACTGTAAGCAAAACTTAACACCTGCTAATAGTTCCCCTTAACATTACTGAATACGGGGGTTTCCGCTAAAACCAGCGTTTGTACCCAAAATGTGTAAATCAACCTTTACACTCAGATTGACATTCCCTCCCATTTTATTGCCAGACTCCGCAAGAAGAGATTTTATTTTAGCATATAAAACAATGAGATAGGTTGGATAATGGAAAGCTGGCACGGTTACTGCCTTATCTCTTACGACGGCGAAAGCCATCGAATGTCATCAGTTTTGCAGGGATGAAAAACGATTATTCCTCGTGCTGATAAAACCTAAACCGAAATAGTTACCATTTTTAGAGGAAATAACTATGAAAAAGACTTTAATCACGACGGCGGTTGCGTTTGCACTGGCAGCGCCTTTCAGCGTCAATGCCCAACTAGTGCCGCCTACAATTGTCCCTGGCAACAGCGACAGAGACGATCAACTCAACGGACTGGATAACTCTGTAACCAGTCGTGGTGTTATTAACCTGGGTGCCCAAAACCCAGCGCCCAATACCCCGGTTAGTTCTTACTCTCCAGTTTTAAACGGTTCACAAAATCGCACGTTTCATAACGCCTTAAATGACGTCAATTCCGACAATAGCGTCACCATCGGTGAAGACGGCGTTGTCGCATTTGCTCAAGATCTTGATCAAACCATCGCAGATGCCGATCTGGATCACACAGTGGGTAACACGCTCTCTCTTGCACCAGCTCTTGGTCCGGGTGGCAATGCCGTGGTCGAAAACGGTGTCATCAATGTAGGCGCGCAAAACCCTGCGCCCAATACATCGATTCTCAACAATTGGACCAAGCTTAACTCTGTTTCAGGCGGCGCGTTCAATAACTACGGCGGTATTGCTACAGCCAATCAGAACTCGGGTAGCACCACATCAGTGGGTCAAGCCGTTGTTGTTCAATCTAACGGTAGCATTTAAGCACTCATCTGCTTAACGGTTATTTAGATATTATTTTTAGAGGAAAATATGATGAAAAAGACATTACTTACAGCAGCAGTTGCTGTTGCCCTGGGAGCACCACTCGCCGCGATGGGTTCTGACGTTATTGGCAGCGCTCAAAACAGCCAGAATATCGACGGTGTGCTGAATATTGGTGCGCAAAATCCGGCACCAAACGCACCGGTTAATTCATACAATGATGCGATTAATGGATCTCAAAACATCGGTATCAGTGAAGGTTTTAACGAGATCAATTCTGACAATCTGGTGGCTATCACAGAAGATGGTAACGTGCTTTTTGCACAAAATGCGGATCAGTCGATTGCACAGACTGATTTGGATGCGACGGTTGCTGGTAACTACGTAGTGGTTGATGGTGTATTGAACATTGGCGCTCAAAACCCTGCACCTAACACTCAGACCAATAACAAGCGTACAGCGACCAACACCATTGGTGATGCATTCTCAGGCGCATCAGGTATCGCGGTAATCAGTCAGAACACTGGTCATGCTAACAGCATCCAGCAGTCTACTGTTGTTCAGTCTAACTTTAAGCTTAACTAAAAAAAATTAAGCTAAGCTAGACCCGTTCAGGGAGAACAAGCGGAGCCTTTCTGGCTCCGCTTTTTTTATGTCCGCAAGGAAGTGCTTTTGCTTCGATTCAGGAAGGTACGAGCTTCTGCTACAATGAGTCTATCAATCGTAAATGGTGGAATTTCTCCATGACAGATGCGCTGCAACACGGGATTATAGCTTTTGACGAGTATCTGGCAGGTGAGCGGGATGTTGAAATTAGAAGTGAATACGTTGAGGGACAAATTTATTCAATGGCAGGTGCCAGCGAATTGCATAACACGGTGGCGACAACATTGTGTTCTGCCATAGAGAATAGCCTGCCAGATGAATGCCGCGTCTGGCAGTCAGATATGAAAGTTGTGGGTGAAAATGAAGGTAAATACTTTTCTTATTATCCCGATATTATGGCTTCTTGCGAAGAAAATACGGATGATCCTTATTATCGCAGTAATCCGTCGCTGATCATTGAGGTTTTATCTCCCTCCACTGAACGTACTGATCTGAAAGAAAAGTTCGATAACTACACTAGAATTCCTTCGCTAATTGAGTATGTTGTAGTGTCTCAGGATACTCCTTACTTACGGGTATTCAGACGCAGCGCGAATTGGCAGTCTGAATCATACTATGCCGAGGATTTGCTGCGCCTCGAATCTGCCAATCTCGAGATCCAGGTCAAACAAATCTACCGTCGCGTCAAGCGAGAGGTAGGGCTTGAAGTCAAGATTTAGAGATTGTGCGGGGCATCGACGTTCCTGTTGCAGGTTCGTCGGTTTTCTCGCCATCGCATTTGCTTGAAAAAACCACTTCATTCCAGCGGGCAAGCGGTATACAATTGCGCGCTTATGTCTGC
>CAZUAW010000105.1:0-7499 GCA_964618535.1 uncultured Thiotrichales bacterium | reverse complement strand
CGGGTTAGGGCGTTTTTAAAAATGTAAGCACCCCCTGAGAAAAACCATGAGCAGCACTTCTGTTTTTAGAGACGCCCTTTATTCAGTCATGCCGCGAAGTCCGGTATCCAAGTGGCACTCTGTCTTTCGGGGTCAATGGATACCGGCCTTCGCGGCATGACCAAGTAATAGGTCTACTCTCGGTTCATACCGCTACCACCGAAATAGAAAAGACTTTCGAAAAAATACTGTAGAAATGATCCTTAAGTAAGTGCCATTCAGCTCTGCTCTGACGATTAATTACCACCATCCAGACGCAAATCAGCTCCATCTATCTGACCCTCACCGTGGCCACAATTAAAGCGCGGATCAGTTCGTATTCGTAGCGTCGAATTGAACGCATATTGCGCCCGCAGGATTAACACCCTGCAATTGATCTACTCAGAGGACACAACAACAAATGAAAACAACAATAATTAAAAAGGCAATCTTGCCACTCACTATTGCCAGCATCTTTAGTGTCGGTACCGCTCACGCAGAATTAAATTTAGCCATCGGTACCAAAGCGGGGACCCTAGGTGCGGGTCTGGAGATTTTTGCGCCACTCAGCCCAAAGCTAAATGCGCGTATTGGAGTTAACCAGTTTGGTTATTCATTGGAAGAAACCATTGATGGCATCGCCTACACTGGCGACCTGAACTTGCAGACCATCTCGGTCAATGGCGATTGGCATCCATTCAATGGTGTTTTTCGCATGACGCTGGGCGCAGTCATCAACAACAATGAAATTGTAGGCTCAGCGACTACCGCAGATGCGATTGAATTTGCCATTGGCGACAATGACTACAGTTCCCAGAACATTAAAGCCAACGCCACCATCAACTTTGAAAATGTTGCGCCGTATATTGGCTTTGGTTTTGATAAGGTTTCTAAAACCCGCAAAGGCGGATTGGGATTCTCCGCAGAATTTGGTGTGATGTTTCAAGGCGCACCACAGGTCAACTTTGAAGTCGTCGATCTCAACGAAGGTACACCACAAGCCATTCAGGATGCACTTCAGGCGCAGTTAGATGGAGATATTCAGAGAGAGATAGATTTAATCGCCAAAGACCTTGAATCCTTCAAGGTTTGGCCAGTTGCTTCAGTTGGTCTGACGTATCAATTTCAATAACTAACCCATTTCCGTAGGAGCTGCACCCGCAGCAATAAGTTACACAAATCGCTCATGTAATTAACGACGCATCATCATGGCAAGTGTGCAGCTCTTACGCGGCTTGTTCTTGAATTTTCCCTGCGGTGCGAACGATGCTGTTGTGCTCATCCACATATACCAGTTTGGGATGATAATGATCAGCTTCTGCAGCTGACAGGGAAGCATAAGTGCAGATAATCACGATATCATCCGGATTAGCCTTATGCGCAGCAGCGCCGTTCACTGAAATCACTCCACTGCCCTGCTCTGCAGCAATCGCATAGGTGGTAAACCGCTCGCCGTTAGTGACATTGTAAATTTCAATTTGCTCGTACTCACGAATATCTGCTGCGCGCAGCAGTTCTCTATCAATGGCGCAAGAGCCTTCGTAGTCGAGTTCAGCGTGTGTCACGGTGGCGCGATGCACCTTGGACTTTAACATCGTAATTTCCATAACACTTATTATGGGGGCTTAATCAGCATTCTTCAATGCCACCGAGGTCAAGGAAACCGGAAGATTATCAATGAGTCGCACTTCGCCTAGACTGGCTGCAACAAGAATCACAAGCTCAGTATCTTCAGCCTTTGCTGGCTCAAAACTCGCGGTACTGCGTACAGACAGGTAGTCTGGCTGGAATCCAGCTTTGGTGAGCAACTCTAAGCCTTGTGCCTCTAAATCTGCATAGTTTCGAGCGCTCGATTCCAGCAAGGTTTTTATATTGGATAACAGCTGATACAAATGAGGCGCTTTTTTGCGATTTTCTGCTGTCAGCAGACTATTTCTGGAACTCATCGCCAATCCATCCGGTTCGCGGATTGTTGCTCCAGAAATAACTCGAACACCAAAACTTAGATCAGCAACCATCTTGCGAATCACCTGCAATTGCTGAAAATCCTTATCGCCAAACACCACCAGATCAGGGCTGACAATATTCAATAGCTTCGCTACCACAGTAGCGACACCTGAAAAGTGACCTGGTCTAAATGCGCCCTCCAGGGGTTCGCTGATATGCGGTACTTGTATTTGTGTCGCAGCAGAGATGCCCAGCGGATAGATCTCATCAGCTTGCGGCGTAAACAGCCAATCGACACCTGCCCGCTCCAGTAATGATGCATCCTCTTGCGGTGTAAACGGATAGTTATCCAGATCAGTAGATTGATTAAACTGCATCGGATTAACGAAAATACTGACAATCACTCGCTCAGCACGTTGCCTGGCTAACTTTACTAATGACAAATGCCCTGCGTGCAGATGCCCCATTGTTGGCACCAGAGCAATCGATTCTCCACCAGCACGAGATCCGCGCATAGCAGCCTGAAGCTCACTGGAAGTTAAAAATGTACGCATGGTTTGTACCCTTTACATCCGTAATTATTCTGCCTGAAAAAGCGTCAACATCGCAGCAGCCTTATCAAAACACTCCTGATATTCACCTTCGAGGGTGGAATCATGGACGATCCCCCCGCCTGCCCAAAAATGCAGCTTGCCATTTTGATGGGTCAGGGTGCGAATCGCAATATTGGTATCCATATCGCCGTCAAAACCGAGATAGCCAATACTGCCGCAATAAACACCGCGCCGATGCGGTTCGAGCTCTTCGATAATTTCCATCGCACGCAATTTTGGTGCACCGGTAATCGAGCCACCTGGAAAACAACCGCGCAGAAGATCAATACTATCAACACCCTCTTCTAGTTGCCCCCTCACCGTGGAAACAAGGTGATGCACCGTGGCAAAACTCTCAACTTTAAACAACTCGCTGGCATCGATGCTGCCAGGTTTGCAGCTCTTGCCAAAGTCATTGCGTAGTAGATCAACAATCATGACATTCTCAGCCTGATCCTTGGCGCTGTTGCGCAGTGCTGTTTTTTGCAGCTCATCCTTCACCTCATCGTTAGAACGAGGCCGTGTACCTTTAATTGGCTGGGTTTCAGCATCATTACCCCTCAGTTGAATAAAACGCTCAGGAGAACAACTGAGAATCTGCATCTGCGGTAGATTCAAATAAGCACCAAATGGCGCTGCATTGATCTTGCGTAGTGCACAATAAGCCAACCAGGGATCGCCGCTGCATTGCGTGCTAAACCGCTGTGCCAGATTTACCTGATAGCAATCACCCTCAACGATGTACTCTTTTATTTTTTGATAGGCGGTTGCGTACTGATCGGCACTGAGGCTTGCTTCAATTGCAGCAGTCACTTGGAACTCATTGGTCGCTAATGGCTTGTATGGCTGACTGAACTGATCAATTAAGCTCTCCCATTTTTGCGCATTTAATCGTCCCGAGTCTTGACCAACAAGGTATGTTTGTTGCGCCTGATGATCAACCACCAACGCCCAGTCATATATTCCCATCGCCATGGTTGGGAGCTGCTCATCATCTTCTGCAAGTGCTGGAATAGTTTCAATTTGGCGACCAAGGTCATAACCAAAATAACCCAACGCACCACCAGAAAACGGCAGATCACTGGATTCGAAACTCATCTCGCTTAAAGATTGACGGAGAATTGAAAAAGGATCGGCTGAGGATTGTTGTTCGCCATCCGTGGTGATGATTTGCGTCATGTCACCTCGGGTAATCAGCTTGACCAATGGATCGGAGACGATAATATCGTAACGTCCCCAGCGCGCTTGCACAGTGCCACTATCGAGAAACATCGACCAGGGTCGCTCAGCAATGTGCGCGAATAGCTCACTGCTATCTGCGCTGTAAGGTAAGAGAGTTTGAAATTTCACGGGTGGATTTTAACCCGTTTCGGGTAGCTGATTACACTACTCTGTGACTTGATATTTACGCCGTCTCAGCGCAGCAATGGCTGGCAGCAACACGATCGTAAACCCTGCTGCTCCACCGCCACCGCTACCTTTGGGACGATTGTCGAAATTGTCTATTTCGTCAGCAAGACTATCACCATCTTCATCCGCAATACTAGATTCGATAATGTCTGGCTTACCATCATTGTCACTGTCTTTACCAAATTCCAAACCATCGAGCTTGCCGTCACCATCACTATCCGAATTGTTGGGGTTTGCGCCGGCCGCAACTTCATCTCCATTAGAAACACCGTCGCCATCAGCATCGCCAGTTGGTCCATCATTGGTAGAATCATCTTCATCAGGTGTTCCGTCACCATCGCTGTCAAGAATCGAGGATTCCAGCGCATCTATAATGCCATCGCCATCACTATCCAGCGGCGAACTCACTGAACCCACTTCAACCAGATCATCAGCACCGTCGCCATCAGAATCGCTACCGTCAGGATTGGTATTGAGAGTAATTTCATCCACGTTACTCAGGCCATCGTTATCGGTGTCACCAACTGCATCGAGACACTGGAATAATCCGATTTGAGCGATTGCCAGTTGATCACCGAACACGCTGTTGATATTGCCGTCGTTAATGCTCAGCTCTACCGGATCTACGCCAATGGGAGTAATAATGGTGCTAACGGGCCGCCAGGTGTCACGCTCAGCTGCCGTTTCCTGAGGCACGATAAATGGCGATAAATTTCCGCCTTGCGCATTGGTTGCCAGCAACTGAATACTCGGTTCAACCAGATTGAGATTAGTCAGCCCTGGCCAGCTAGTGTTGCTGGTATAAGCAACAAAGTGGTATTGAGTATCTTTTCTTAAACCGGAAATTTGCTGTTTCCAGACGTCCACTGACAAATTGCTGCGGTTACCGTTGTAGAAAAGATAGTTATCCGTCGAAGCGACGCCGCGATTAAAGTCACCCGGAAAACCATGTTGAAAGGTACTCCCGCTAAATAATGTGATCCCCGTGCCGACATTTGATTGATGAATGGAAACACCATTTTCAAAATCAACCGTAAAAGCACCGATATCATTATTGTCCGCTGCAAAAGCATCATCTCCTGCGTAAGGCGCGTCACTAAAGAAGCTAGTGGCTAACAACTGGCCAGCGCTAGAGCTGATATTGAGCGGCTGTTCGCCACCGGGTTTTAATCCATGAACAGTCGAGAAGTCACCGTTTTTGACTAGATTAAATGTCGATTCGATCTGATTCCCTAGACAAGCATTCGGGGGCGTTCCGAGTGTTTGGGGCAAGGAAATTAATGTTTCGCTGTCAATGTCTAGAGGACTGCCAATATTTTTCTCACCATTAGCAGACAAATCACCTCCCGGACTCGCGACTGATTGCAGTGCAATTGGGCCGGCGCTCAGTGCCACATCCACCGAATAGGTGACACGCAAAATATCTCCAGCACCAAGCGTCGCGCCTGAGAGCAACAAGCCCCTATCGCTAACACCGTTAAAAGAGGCATTAATTTGCGCAGCCCCCGTTCCTAACGTACCGCCCTCTTTTTGGATCAACACTTCGGAAGAAATAATATTAATCTCTGGGGTTACGCCAAATGGCGTCAAATCAGCTGTAATTTGTACATTGCTCTCCTCAGCAGAGCCAGTATTAGCTAACCACTCGACGAAAACCAAATGCCAGCCATTGCCGCGTTCAAACATACTTTGCAGCTGCTTGTAGGCAAGAACTTCTGCGCTCGCTGATGATGAAAATACCAATACTGCTGAGAGTATCGCGGAAACGACAATGGATCGGGGACGGGCAAAATTTGCCATGTGATTCAACTCCTTCTGAGCGCTACGTTTTTTTGTTCGCCCAGCGAGCTGGGCTCCTACAGACTTATTGGGTCTTTAGATTGTGTAATAAAGTATAGGCTGCCTGACGGTACAAAGCGCTGAGTGAGGGCAGATTAAAGACAAATCCGGTCAAATCATCGACTGAACCGCCATATTTGATCACCGCCATTGCAAAGTGAATTAATTCAGTAGCTTGCGCGCCAACGATGGTCGCGCCGATCAGCTTGCCAGAAGCCCGATCTGCGACCAGTTTTACCAGCCCATGTT
Organism: uncultured Thiotrichales bacterium; assembly: GCA_964618535.1. GTDB lineage: Bacteria > Pseudomonadota > Gammaproteobacteria > UWMA-0217 > UWMA-0217 > HyVt-560. The sequence continues at coordinate 1,443 of CAZUAW010000105.1, read as the reverse complement.
CTTCGCCCAACATTGGCCCACGCACGTTTTCATGGTATCGCGCTGAACCGCTTACTGGATCGTATCCCGCGGCTTTTGCCGCCGCCTCATCCATGCCAACGGAACTGACTTCTGGAATGGTGAAAATACCGCTGGGAATCAGCTCAGAGACGGGGTCACGACGCTGATCGAACATGTGACATGCAGCAACTCTACCCTGTTCCATCCCGGCAGATGCCAGTGATGGAAATCCAGTCACATCGCCAGCAGCATAGATATGCGGTATTGAACTACGCATCCAGGCATCAACTTTTATTGACCCCCAATCTGTGAGCTCAACGCCTGTAGCATCGAGATTTAAATCACTCAGCTCTGGTGTTCGGCCAAGCGCAACAAACACCGTTTCTGCCAATGCCAGCGTGCCGTCATCCAGACGCACTTCGATCTGCTTCTTTCCAAGCCGTTTTACCCCCGTGGCGCGTGCATTGTGGCGTACCAGCATGCCACTATCGATGAGCGCTTTTTCAAGAAAATCGGTGGCTTCAATATCTAGAAACCCGAGCAATCGCTCACGTCCATTGACCAACGTCACCTGGACACCCAATGCTTGAAAAATTGATGCATATTCGCAGGCAATTACGCCGCCGCCGAGCACAATCATCGAGTGGGGAATATCTTCCAGCCGCAGTAAGGTTTCTGAATCATGTACATGAACGCCATCTACTGGCAGCTCATCCACCAGACGCGGCTTTGAACCGGTTGCGATCATGAAGTATTCGCCCTGAACTTTCTCACCGGAATCCAGCTCGATGGTGTGTGGGTCGATAAATCTTGCGCTACCGAGTTTTCTCACCACTTGATGCGAGCGAAAATTGGTTTCAATCTTTTCTCGCCAGCGAGAAACCAGGTGTCGCTTGAGCGCCATAAAGCTGCGAATGGTAGGTTCTGCTGTAGGATTATCCAGCACCCCGCGACGCCTTCCTCCAGCAAGATACAGTGCTGATTCGCGCAGCGTTTTGCTCGGAATGGTACCCGTATTCACCCACGCACCACCGACCGGACCCCGATCAATAACACAAACAGAGCGGCCGTAATATCCCGCTTGCAAAGCGGCTTTCTCACCTGCCGGGCCGCTGCCGATGACGACTAAATCAAATTTTTCCATAGTGTTGTTGTACTCAATCTCATTTATTTCTGTCGCATTTTAAGGTATCTGGCGAAATAGTGGTGGCTGTATTAGCCTGAATGCCGATAATCCTAGAAAATGGGTTGGGCGCGAAAAAGACGCGTAAGCCATTGGCGTGCATGGTGAATCAGAAAAACTCGTAATCACCTTGTTGGTGATGAGAGTTTTTTCTAATTTGCCAGGTGCGTCAATGGATTGCGTGGACTTTCGCGATCCATCTGATTTTTCTAGCCCGGATATTGCATGAATTCATGAGAATCTCGCTTAATATATTGTTT
>CAZUAW010000104.1:0-7534 GCA_964618535.1 uncultured Thiotrichales bacterium | reverse complement strand
CGTCGCTGGTGGCGGTTGCGGCTGCAACTAATGACAACGACCACCAAATGAATCACCAAGCATTAAAAACAACCTAACAAACCAATGGAATTACGATGAAAAAGACCCAGCTATCCCTCTCCATTGCCTTGGCAATGACGTTCGCTCATCCTCTACTAATCACCGGTTGTAGCAGTAGCAGTAGCAGCAGTCCAGAAACCCCTGCCAGCGTTCAAGGAGATAGTAGTGATTCAGGCAGTTTTAATACCTTGGTGGAAAGTGAAATATTGTTCAACCCAACGATTAACGGTGATACGGCTCAAGCCAAGCAATATTTAAATGGCAAATTAAGCACCGATGGCGCGCTGACCTCAGCGCAGGCCACAGCACTAAGCACATCAATCGCTAACGCCAAAGCGATTGATCCAGCGCATCCTTACAAGGCAACAGCCGCCGTGGTTGATAAAGTGGTGACAACGAATAATTACGATGTGACTGTCAGCGCTGACGATATCGCCGCGCAAAAATTCGTCAAGAAAGACCTACAACTGGGAACTCGAAAAGTAACCTGGGAAGAATCTCATCACGATGAAGACCCGCGTGGAATGGTGGTTCTGGATGGTCGTAATCTTGCTGTTGTTGCCACCGATGAGCACAACAGCTTAGTGGTTATCGACACCAATACCGCTGAAGTTAAATCTCAAAAACTGTTTGCGGGCGTGGTTGGGCCACGCTACACGATTGACTCAGTAACCGGTGCGAGTGAACACGGTCTTCGTGACATCGCAGCAGCACCCGATGGCGGGTCGGTTTACGTTTCTGTGAAACCGGACAAAGGCGAAGACAGCGTCGGCAATGATCAGGATGATCGCTACGGATTATTCCGCGTAATCATCGGAGATGACGGTGATTCCGCAGCCTATGATGCTGCAGCAAGCAAGCGCTTTGACAGCGCCAATGTTGGAGCCTTTGGTGTGGCAGCTGATGGCCGGGTCTTTGTCGAAGATACCGATGCAGGAATCATCCGCATTCTGGACGCTGATTTGAACGATAGCGGTTCATCGCTGGCACTGCCTACAGATATCAAAGTAGCGGACTTTTTCTTTACAGCTGATGATACCTTGTACCTCTCCACCAAAGCGGTAAAAGCAGATCCCGACGCAACGCCTCCCGTTGCAGCAGTTTCAGCACAATTACACAAGGTTGACGGAGCCGCCGGAACAGTCATCGCCAGCATGGATATTGACACGGCACCGGACGGCTTGGAAATTTTCGACAATGGCAAGCAAGCACTCATTTATGAAGAGCATCAATATGCTGCCATTGTGGATCTGGTATCAATGAAGGAAACTCGAAAATTGCCATTGAGCGTACCGCTGGATCAGGTGATTCAAACTGCCGTGGTTACCCCCGATGGTCACTACGCCATTATTTCAGGACATCACAAATCAGAAGTCTGGATTTTTGATCTCACCTTGCCCGTTTCACGCATGGAAAAACTGACACCTGCCGATACCGTGATTCGCGCTTTGGCTACGGATGCCAATGGCGGCATTTACGCCGCTGGTCGTGATGGCTTTGTGAATATTTCTAACTTGGTTGAAGGCGATGTACTGACACCGCAGCAAGCCATTGACAGTGACGAGGCATTTATCACTGAAGCATCAATCAACTCAGGGCAAGCGTTATCCGTAGTTGTTGCTGACTTGGGTCTTTATACACAGGTTCCAGCAGGTGCTGGCTCCGATATTGTTTGGTCAACAAGCACTAGCGCGATCAATATGACTGCCTCGGAAGACAGTCCTTTGGGCGCAGTCACTCGGCCTGCTGGTTCTGATGAAAGCGGAGATATCACGGCTGACTTGAGCTACACCTTTCGCGACATTACTAAAACAGCGAGCAAAACCTTCCCCACCTCAATACGCCAGGCGCCAGGCGTCATCACTCAGCAAGGAGAGACGCTCGATACCGGGCATCGTCCAAATGGCTTCGCACAAGCAGTGGGAGCAAGTCCAGATGGTACTCGGGCAGTAGCAGGTTTTCGTGAGAATGGTGGCTTTAATGTAATCAAGCGAGGTGCAGGTGACGCTCCAGAATTTGGTCTAAATACTACCGTCAATGGCGACATTATTAGCAGCCAGGCATACCCTGACGGCTATACAGATGAGCGTCCAAAAAGTGTACGGTTTTTAGATGACAGTCGCGTACTTATTGCCATGCCAGAGGGAGAGAATGTCAGTGGTGCATTGCTTGTTTACGGTGTTGATGATGACGCTATCGCCAATGGCAACGGCAATGCACCATTACTTAACACCATTGTTGTCGATGGCAAAATCGAATCCACCAGTCACTTGGTGGGCGGAAAGATAGCGGTGGTAGTCGATAAAGACGGAGGCCGCAAAGCCTTTATTTTTGATGCCGAAGCAGCAACCCTTGGCGAGACAGGAATTGCACTTTCCGCGACTGCCGGTGAAGTCGCCATCAGTGGTGATGCACAATCGGTGTTCGTAATTGAAAGTGGTGGTGTTGCAAAATACAGCGGCAGCAGTGGCGTAGCAGAAGTACGGGTAACAGCAAATGATGACTTTGGACCTTACATTCTTACTATGTCCGAAGACATTGTTTACATCGGCACAGATGATGGAAAACTGTTCAGATTTAACGCCTCTGATTTAAGCGCTGTCAGCGAACCGTTTGTCACCGGCTACGGTGGCCGCACCCGCGTCATTGATGTTGTTGACGGTATAGCCTACATGTCCATCTGGGGCTTTGGTCTAGCGGTAGTGGATCCGATTGAGAAAAAAGAAATCGCATTCTTTGACCAAGGGCGTATCTACCGGTCCGGCGTGTCTGGAGACGGCAATTATGTATTCGCATTTGTTTATATCAAGAGGACTGACGAAGGCATGAGAATCCTCAAGCTTCCAAACTAACTCCCTTAAATACGGTGGCGCATTATCAGCGCCACGTTTTTTTATTTGTACCTCTCAGGAGGGTACGTTTTGAAAAAAAATAAAGCGCTCAATATGCTGATTTTAGGATCGGTTGTCGCCGTGCCAATGGCTGCTGTTGCCCAAAACAGGATTGCCATTCAAATTCAGCAATACCAAGAAAATGATGATCGCATTGACGTCCAGGACGGTAAGCTGACACTCGACCACAATTTTGGAACCAACCATGTTGTAGCAATGGAGTACGACTGGGACAGCATCTCTGGCGCTTCGCCTTCCTGGGATTCAGTTACCGGCGCATCGCAAACAGTGACATCAGATGCCGTCACTGGCGCATCCCCCTGTATTAATGAAGATGGCGACTACTATGAGCTTTGTCGCGATACCCGGGAAATCAGCGGCATTGTCGGCGATGGGTTCACCGGTTTTGATGCGCTCAAATATGGCACCACAGCGCTAACCGATCTACGTAATGCTGGATCATTTCTTTACACGTACAGAACCCCCAAAAAACGCAATGAAATCAGCACGGGGCTCAGTTATTCAGAAGAAAGTGATTTCAAAAATACCGGCGCTTCTGCCGAGTATTTAATGTACCTGGACAAAAACAAAAACCGTTCAATGACGGTTGGCGCTTCGTTTATGAAAAATGAAGTCTATGACTACCTGGACGATCACTGGAATAGCTTTGATTTGATCAATACCCAAATTGGGGTCACCCAGGTTTTTAACGCAAATTCAGTAGGCAAGGCGAGTATTTATTTTATGAGTGAGGATGGACATTTATCCAATCCGTATTTTAATGTCGTGCGCCGAATTAATGTTACCGCCGAAGCATCCGATCCAGCCTATTTTAAATTTTATTTGAGTAGAGACAGCAGACCGGAAAAACGTCAGGCCGGTGGCTTGGTTACGCAGTACGTCAACATGGCAAGCAAAGGCAACACCCTGCATCTAAGCTACCGCTATTATCAGGACAGCTGGGCGGTTCGTTCACATACGCTTGAAGGGAAAAGCTTTCACGATATCGGTGCAAAGTTCAGGCTCGGCCCGGTATTGAGACTGTACGATCAATCGGCGGCAAACTTCTTCAAAGCCAACGATGCAGCGGACAATGTTTTCGACGAAAGCGGCTTCGCAACAGCGGATCACCGGCTGGGAAACTACTCCTCGTGGACTGCCCAGCTTGGCATCGAATACAAGCAAACCAAAGACATGATCTGGAATTTCACCTCAGGATTCCAAAGCCAGTCGACTGGGCTTGAGTTTGGCTGGGTGAACGCCGGTATTTCATATCAATATTAACCCCAAATATCCCATGATTAAAAAGCATCCCTTATCCGCCGCTATTTTATTGGCACTCTCCAGCTTTTATTTAACAGGCTGTGAAAATGACGACTACGCAGCATTAAACTGCTCCCCCGGCACCGCCATCGAAGGAGTCACTAATTGCGCCTCTGAAAATCGTGCGGTACTCGGTACCGGGAGTGACGAACTTGAAGAGCCAACGCCACAAACCGGCTACGAAAATAAAGGCGGCGTGACCGGACAAGTACTGGCTGTAAATTATTGGGCAGACGGAGAAATCTGTTTTGATACCAATCAAAATGGAGCGTGTGATTCGGCCTCCGAGCCAGTTGAAAAAATTTGGCCAGAGGGCCAATTCAGCTTTACTGCGGACGCTGTAAGCAGCAGTATCGACAATAATATTCAACTATTGGCTTTGAGTAAAAATGGAAGCGAAATTCCTGCCGCGCTTTATGCACCGACACCTGTCAGCAACGCCTCGGATAAAATCTATGTAACTCCTTTCACCACCCTGGTAGTCAGTGAAACTCGCTTTAACCCCAATGTACTTTCCGACACAGAAGCGGCACGAATCGCATTGCGTAGCGGCGAACCCAGCATTGGCAATGAAACGGCGCTCGCCGGCAACGACTATCTCACCAATGGAGAAACTCAGACTGCTGCCAATGCCGCGATTTTGGCAGCGAGTTTAGCGCAAGCGCAAAAACTGTCACCAGAAAAACACTTTCAGGCAACTGCATCTGTGCTTGATCAAATCTACCGATCAGGAGAACTGGCAACAACAATCACCCTGAACAATATCAACGCTCAGGAACCGTTGGGGGATTCAATCAGCGCGACCTTTAATACACCACCATTGAGCTGGCCACTAGGTCACGAAGAAGAAATCAGCGTCTCGCTGGATGTCGGCAATGGTCTTGCATTAGTGGGTTCGCTATACCACAACCGCCTGAGCGTGATTGATACCAGTACAGATACGCTGACCCGATTAGGTGTTGGTGACTTTGCGGCATCCGCAGTAGAGCGAGACGAAATTGATGCGGTAACCGGTGCTTCTGAACAGGCACTGCGACAAGTCGCTCTAACGTCCGATGGTGTGAATGCCATTGTAGCGGTTGAAAAGTATAAAAAATCCAGCGGCGAGCGGGGCGTAGGCTTGTACCGGGCGAATTTATCTCAGCCCTCAGTAGTTCCAGCCAAGCTTTTTGCAGAAGACGTTAATAACACCACAGATTACTTCGCCTTCCCTGGTTTGAATGATTTTGCGTTATCAGCGGACGACAGCAAGATTGTTCTTGCCGGTGAAGACAAACGGCTGGTCGCACTGACCAATCAAACGTTTTCAATTGATCAAAACATTGCGTTTAATTCCAAGATTCGAGCCGTGGGCATTGATGCTACTGGTCGCCACGCCTTTGCAGCACTTTTTGGCGCACGCACTGGTCTGTCCACGGTAGATTTAAGTACCGGCGATGAAACCGGCTTCCTCGCAACCGGTTCTCAATACCCGGAAAAAATCACGACTTTCGCAAATAGTTCACGTCTGGCATTTTATTTAAGAAAAGGTAAAATTCTCTCTATTTACGACATCACCAACCCAGCCCTTCCACAACTTATCAATCAGCTAGAGAGCACTGAGAAAATAAAAACTTTTGCCTTCTCTGAGGATGGAAAACTGGCGTTACTGGGTAGCGTGGGCGGTATCGTTGAGCTTTATGCACTAGATGGCGGCGTTCGATTAATAAAGACCTTGTCCACTGAAAAAGATAGTGAAGGCGCGGGAATCCCCGTAAATGATCTGGCATTTATTGATGACACTCGTGCATTGATATCATTTAAAAATGGTATTCAACTGCTAAATATAGAAGTCATTCCGCCAAAACAATGGAGCGATGCTGACAAGCAACAATGGTTCGATGATCACCGAAAAGCATTGTAAGTACCAGCCCACATGATAGAAAATGATAATGCGTATTAAAAAGCCCCAAAATTCAAAAAAGCTAATCATCCTGGGGCTGGTTGGGTTAACAATTGTTTCATTGCTGAATTTAGCTGCCGATATTTTTTTCCATCAACCTGCTGCTAATTTGTCCCATGATGGATGGTACTCTGTTTGGTTTCCAGGCTATATCAGCTGGTTTATTTTTTTACTCATTGGTCTAATAACCAATGCAACACAACATATTAAGCAATAAAAAATAAAGGCTTAAAAAATTAAAAAATTTAGTTTTCACTTCCACTGTATGACCACACCTTGTGAAGTTATACTGTATGCTGATAAAGAAAGCACCGCCGCCAAAGTTGCTGCTGATATTGAAACCAACACCTTCCGCCTCGAAAAAAAATATAATTTTTTCAGCAACAACTCTCTTGTCTCGGCCATCAATACCCGCGATACAAACCGAGTAAAAATTGATAGTGAAACACTGGAAGTGTTGACCACAGTTCGACAGCTCTCCATACAAACTGGTAATATTTTTGATATTACAGCTGGCACACTGAAACAATGCCGATCATTGGACAGCGTCAAAGCCGTCGAAGCCTGCCAGAAAAAATTAAAACCGAATATCGGAATTGATAGCTGGAAAATTGAAGGCGATGAGTTAGTCTTCAGCAATCCTTATGTACAAATTGACCTCGGCGGTGTCATTAAAGAATATGCTGTTGATCAGGGAGGAGCCATTGCTGATCAAGCCGGTCTCTCAGCACTCATCAACTTTGGCGGTGATATCTACGTCAATGGCACAAAGCCGGGCGAACAACCCTTTACCGTTGCCATTAAAAACCCAAAGAATCCGCAACAGAAACTCGCTATTGTTCAGCTACAGAATCAAGGGCTGACAACATCAGCCCACTATGAACGCAGCACCAAAGTGGAAGGAAAACACTACTCACACATTATTGGCGAAGAACACGGTACGTTCAAAATTCTTTCCGCCACTGTAATTTCCAACTCAGTTTTAAAAAGTGGCATTTATTCAACTTCGTTAATGTTGAATCCAACTTTGTCCGTTAGCAGCCATTTGGGAATAATAATGATCGATGAGCAACTGCGATTACACCAAAATATATTCCAATCATAAGGCTTCCTCCGAGTTATTTTCCAAATTCCCCAAGCCTCTATTTTTTACCTAAGATTCAATGGCTTCAATCACTGAGAGTGCATTTTTATGTGGAGATATTTGCATGAAAAAGGTGCTGTTCATGGTTTTCCTCAGTGGTGCTTACATTTTTAGAGACGTCCTAACCCGAATATTTCATGAATTACACGAGTTCTCGCTTATCTATTGATTCCA
>CAZUAW010000103.1:0-7548 GCA_964618535.1 uncultured Thiotrichales bacterium | reverse complement strand
CTGATGATATTTATCGCTATCTCAACTTTAATGAAATTAAAAGTTATCAGGATGCTGCTAGCAGCGTTATTCCCATTGCCGAGATTTCAATCTAGCCAACCTATGAGCTTTTAGCTTGAAGCTGTACCCACACCCTAAAGTACTCCCCAAGATGAACCCGATTGAGGTTTCTTGAGCGTGAAGAGCATATGTTCTAGTATCATGGGTGAACTATCAGCACGGCACCTGATGTTGGATTAGCATCAAGAATGTAGCGATTCTCTCCAATGGCTGTTACCGGGACAGAAGTTCCGTTCTGAGTCGCAATAATTGAGGGCGCTTCTGTCGTAGTAATCAGGATGCTGACGGGTACTGCAAACTTTCGGCAACGGTCACTTTGAGCAAGTGATGAATCAAAACGGATCACACCATCATTGGCGATAGCTGAACCACAATAGGCTCGTGTCGCACGGTACCGGGTAATATTGGTTGGTGTATCCATCCAAACCTCATTGGCAGCAACTCTTTTTACAACATCGTCGAGGTGCGACTCATAGTCCAGAATCGGGATATTTCCCCAGGATTCGTCACCAATCCCATGCAGTTCACGAACAGCCCAGCCACCTTCTTTAATCGCATCATCAAGGTAAAGCTTTAGTATATCGCCCTGCTTGTACTCCGAACACGACCCGCCAACGACCCGGTTCTCGTTATAACAATCAAATCCTACTTCGAAGGTTGTCAAGGGGTTATCAATATCGATATCGGCTAAATTGATTCCACCCCGAGTTCCACCACGGGCACCAAGATAGCCAGTCTTCTGAAGCTCACTAAACAGATCGCCATCCTGATCCCAAGCATCATACGGAAAAATGAAAAAGGTGATATCCGTTCCCGGCAACCTGGATTCAAGGATTTCAGTAGAATCCTTAAACTCATGATTCAGATCAGCAGCAGTTTCAGTTAGGTTGGGATGGGTGTAGGAGTGGTTAAGAATCTCATGTCCAGCAGCCTGCATCTCTCTCATTGCCTTATAATATCTAGTGCTGGCGTTTTTTTCACATCCTCCGACGATAACGCCAAAACCAGCCACCAAACCCCTTTCAGTTAGCTCGTTCCAGTGATTTTCCAAAGAGGGTGATGCTGCTCCGCACATATCATCGTGGATAATGGTATAAGCGGATTTAGCATTTCCCTTCCAGTCGGCGATTCCATTCACCGTGACTTGCACGGGAGCACCTGAATTATCCAGCCGGATTATACTCAGCGTTACTGTATAGGTATCTGCTTTTCCGTTACTCTGAGTTAACGTATAGCTGAAGCGGTCTGTACCGACAAAACCACTGCCTGGCTGATAAGTGACCCGATGATTGGAGATCGAGAGGTCACCGTGTGCTACATCCTCTGACAGTTTCAGTGTGGCACCGGGCGGAAGCGCGATCTCACTGAGATGGATCTCGATAGCCTGCCCTTGCAGAAACTCCTTATTCATGTTTCTGGCCTCATTTCTGGCCTCACCCTCGACACCCTGGACGTCACTATCATCTACGATGATATCTTCCACACCTCCCTGAGGGTTGTTATCAGCGCCACAAGCACCAAGCACCGACCAGAGTATAACCAGTGAAATTTTGTTTAAAAATTGCATAACAGCCCCAAGCAGTTAACATTGAACGCGGCGAAAAAATTATTCTTGAAGAATCAACGGTCGAAGCCAACTTTCACCGGTGAGATAGGCTTGGGGATTGTATCCAAAGGATCTGGGGAATCAAAAGACGAAGGTCACATTTTAACCCAATAAACACCGACAACTGGTATCAAATTAAGGTTTAGGTGTAGGTGTAGGGCATCTACCGCAAATACCAGTTCGTCAAGATTTGTAAGCAAATGTAGGCTGCTGCTTCTACTTTCGTCTTTTCCAGACGTTTTTTTCTTTTTTGGCTTTTTGGGTGACGTAGAGTTCGGGCGTTGATAGCTTTGCAGCTTGATAAAGCCAATTCACGTTGCGAGAATCGAGCTCTTTCCATTTACCTGGTCTTAACCCGCGCGGTAACACCACAGGCCCGTAGCGGACTCGGTTGAGACGGCTGACTTTCAAATCCTGGCTTTCCCAGATTCTTCTCACTTCACGGTTGCGGCCTTCTTTGAGGAGTACGTGATACCAGTGATTTGCGCCGGTGCCGCCTTTTTCTTCGACGATATCATCGAATTTTGCAGGGCCATCTTCTAGCATCACGCCTTTACGCATGTTCTTGATATGCTCGTCGGTAACTTTACCCAGTATTCGCACGGCGTATTCGCGCTCAATTTCTGAGGATGGATGCATGAGTTTGTTGGCTAGCTGCCCATCGTTGGTGAAGAGCAATAAACCAGAGGTGTTGTAATCTAGTCTGCCAACGGAAACCCAGCGACTGGTTTTCATGTCTGGGAGCTGATCAAAAACCAGCTTGCGACCATCAGGGTCTGAGCGAGAAACCAGTTCTCCAGCGGGTTTGTGGTAAAGCAGTACGCGAACCTGGATTTGTCCAACTGCTTTCAGAGAGATGGCTTTACCACGCAATGTCACTTCGCTTTCTGAGGAGATGCGGTCACCGGGCGTCGCAACTTTGCCATCTACAGTAATGTGTCCAGCTGCTATCCAGCGCTCGATTTCACGACGCGAGCCATAACCCGCTCGAGCCATGAGTTTTTGTATTCGCTCAGTAGGTAGTGATCGCTTAATTTCTGGGGATTCGCTCATTAACCGACCATTTGGTTGAGTTCAAAAATAGGCATCAGGATTGCCAGTACGATGACGAGCACGACGATGCCCATGGTCAGTATTAGCGCAGGTTCGAACAGGCTGATAGCCGCTGTAATAGTAGAGTTTGTCTCCATTTCCTGTTGATCAGCCGCACGTTCAAGCATTTCGCCCAGGCGGCCTGCCGATTCACCGCTGGCGATAAGATGCAGTGTCATTGGCGGAAATAAATTAGAACGCTTTAAAGAACCACTCAAGCTACCCCCTTCCCTGACGCGTTCGATGGTTTCTTCAATGGAATCTCGCATCGGCAAATTGGCAACCACTTCGGCCGAATTTTTTAGAGCGTCGAGTATGGAAACGCCGCTACCCGTTAAAATGCTCAAGGTTCGTGTGAAAGCAGCGGTGTTTTTTCCGCGGATTAAGTTACCAAACACAGGTAGCCTTAATAGCCAGCGATCGACCTTGCGACGAAACATAGGTTTTTTGTACATGCGGGAAAAAATAATGCTGCCAATGACCACCAGTATGACGATATAAAGACCGGAAGCTTTAACAACATCACTCACGGCAATCAGCATTTGGGTCAACCCGGGTAGTTCCTGCCCAAGGTTTTCAAAAACACCCACCACCTGCGGTACGACGTAGCCGAGCAATCCAGAAACGATGACAATCGCAATCACTGTTAACAGCACGGGATAAATCAGCGCAGTGGTCATTTTTTGCTGCATTGCCTGATAGTTTTCAGTGTAGTCTGCCAATCGGTCGAGTACTTTATCAAGATGCCCTGAGTTCTCCCCCGCTGCCACTGTGGCACGATATAAATTCGGGAATGCACCAGGAAATTGCCCTAGGCTGTCCGCTAGCGAATGACCTTCTACCACCTTGCCACGCACACCGAGCAGGGTTCGCTCCACCACTTTTTTATTGGTTTGATTGGCAATCGCTGAGAGTGATTCATCCAGCGGCGTACCGGCTTGCAGCAAGGTTGCCAATTGCCGAGTCATTAGAGCCAGATCAATTGATTTGAGTGTCGCACGTGAAGTGGTTAAGCCGGAGGATTGTTTACCGCCTTCTTTAATCTCATTGACTTCCAGTGGGGTGAGTTTTTTATCGCGTAAAACCTGACGGATACCTCTGGCAGAGTCGCCTTCAAGAATACCTTTTTCTTCTTTTCCTTTGGCGTTAAGCGCTTTGTATTCGAATGCTGGCATGGCGGCTCACGATCACCCTTCGCGGGTAACGCGCATCACTTCTTCGATTGAGGTGATGCCTTGAAGAATTTTATCAATGCCGTCCTCGCGGATGCTGGGCGTACTCTTGCGTGCGACTGCGTTCAATTCATGTTCGCCCGCGCCATCATGAATCATGCGCTGCAATTCATCATCGACAATGACCAGCTCATAAATTCCAGAACGCCCCAGATAACCCGTTTGATTACACTCGGTACAACCTACGGCAGTGTGAATCACCGGTGTCGGATTCGAGGGTAATTTCAAACGTTCAATTTCAACGGATGTCGCTTCGCGTGGTTGTTTGCAGTGGGGGCAGAGTCTTCTGACGAGTCTTTGTGCCAAAACACCTAGCAACGTGGATGAGAGTAAAAATGGTTCAACCCCCATATCACGCAAACGTGTGACAGCGCCGACTGCGGTATTGGTGTGCAGTGTTGAAAACACCAAGTGCCCGGTTAAACTTGCCTGAACGCCGATCTCGGCGGTTTCCAGATCACGGATTTCTCCAACCATTACCACATCAGGGTCTTGTCGAAGAATGGCGCGCAAACCGCGAGAAAAGCTCATGTCGACTTTGGTGTTTACCTGAGTCTGGCCGATACCGTCCATATAATATTCCACCGGATCTTCCACGGTAAGAATATTACGGCTTTTATTATTGAGTTGCCCGAGTGCTGCGTACAAAGTAGTGGTTTTACCTGAGCCTGTGGGGCCGGTAACGAGAAAAATACCGTGGGGCTTTTCGATCGCTTCATTGATTAGTTTGAGCGACTGATTAGCCATACCCAGTTGTTTTAAAGATAATCTGCCAGCCTGGCGGTCCAAGAGCCGCAAAACCACACGCTCGCTGCTACCAGAAGGCAATGTCGAGACCCGCATGTCGATCACATGACCACCGATGGAACGCGTAATTCGACCATCCTGAGGCAGCCGTTTCTCGGCAATATCGAGTTTTGCCATGACTTTCAGCCGCGACACAATTAACGGTGTGAGCTCTTTTGGCGGCTGAAGAATTTCACGCAACACACCATCGACGCGCAGACGCACTGCCAACCGGCTTTCAAATGGCTCAAAATGGATATCTGATGCGCCTTCTTTGATCGCCTGGGTCAAAATTGCGTTGATCAGACGAATAATCGGCGCATCATCTTCTGATTCAAGTAAATCCTGTGATTCGCCCAGCGACTCAGCAACTTGCTTCAGATCGAGATCATCACCTAAATCTTCCACCATCGCCTGTGCATCACCGCCCCGCTGATCATAAAGCTGTGCAAGGCTTTGATTAAACTCATCTTCATCGACCGCTTCTAATCTCACAGGCGCACCGACAAACCGTCGAATTTCCGCAATCACATCCACTTTCAGCGGTGGCCGGTAACGCACTGCGATCTCTCCATGCGGATCTTCACCAACAACAACATCGTGTCGTTTAGCAAAGCCGTAGGACGGTTGCGGGTGGCGCATCAAGGGTTGTAGCGTTTCACTCATGGTGTTACTGCGAAACGGGTAATTGAGGAATCAATTCGTTATTTTCATCTGGCAACTGTGTAATCAATTCATCCAGATCGGGGATCACGCCCGCAGAGTCTTTAATCAAGCCTCGATTGACAATATCCGCATTAATTTGACGAGTACGGAAAAATCCATATTTTTCCTTAGTATAAGCATCCGCATCTTCGGTACTACGAATAATCACCGGATGAATAAACACCATCAAAGTCTGCTTAGTCTTTTGCGTGCTATTGAATTGGAATAGTTTGCCAATAAAGGGAAGATCTCCCAACAACGGAACTTTCTCAGCAGAATCGCGAAAGTTATCATCGGTTAAGCCGCCAAGCACAATCACCTGACCATCATGCGCGAGCACGCTGGTTTTGATGTTTCGCTTGTTGGTGACGACATCCGAAGTCGAGACGCTGGTAGAAGCCAGCGAAGAAGATTCTTGCTCAATATCCAGCTGAATTTCATCGCCATCATTAATTTGAGGCTTTACTTTCAGGGTTAAGCCAACGTCGCGCCGTTCAATGGTTTGAAACGGGTTGACGCTGCCGCTATTGCTGCCTGTGTTGGAGAACTGTCCGGTTAGAAACGGTACTTCCTGACCCACGCTGATTTCTGCCTCAATATTGTCCATGGTGACCAATGTGGGCGTAGAGAGAATATTGGTTGCCGCATCAGATGCTAATGCTTTCAGCAATACAGCAAACTGGTTACTGTCATTGCGAAGATCAGCACCTCCAATCAACGTGCCCGCGGGCAGTGAAGTAGCCGCACCAGCAGCCAAACCAAGCACTGTACTGGCGAGATCTCCAAGATTAGCCACAATTGCCGGGCCAGA
This sequence comes from uncultured Thiotrichales bacterium, assembly GCA_964618535.1. Taxonomy (GTDB): domain Bacteria; phylum Pseudomonadota; class Gammaproteobacteria; order UWMA-0217; family UWMA-0217; genus HyVt-560. The sequence goes on along the minus strand of CAZUAW010000103.1, from coordinate 1,256 downwards.
GTTTTCACCACCGCCAAATGCAAATGAGGCTCCCAGCTCTTTGGTGAGATCCAAAGACACTTCAGCTATTATCGCTTCGATCATCACTTGCGAGCGACGCACATCAAGCGTGGCGATCACCTGTCGGAGTTCAGCCTGAATTGCCGGTGGCGCGGTAATGACCAAAGCGTTGTTGGTTTCATCCGCTTGAATGGAAACATCTTTTTGCGAGGTCAATGCTTTGGCTGTGTTGCGCTTAACCACTTTTTTACCTGCAGGTGATCCGCTTTTCCCTGAGCCACCGGTTAAGTTAGATTTGCTCACACCGGTGAGAATTTTCACCATTTCTTCAGCTCTGGCGTATTTCAAGAAGATAACCTGTGTATCTCCACCACTGTCTAGCGGCGTATCCAGATGCGCAATAATACTGCGCAAGCGTAGACGTGTCGCCTTATCTCCACCGATCAAAATACTATTGGTACGTTCATCCGCTGTAATCATAGCTTGTCCAGGCATTGATGCGCCTTTGGCATCCTTACGCAGCAACGTCGTCAAGGTTCTAGCAACATCCGAAGCCGGCGCATGTTCGAGCCTGACTACTTCGATATCATCCTGATCCGGACGGTCGATGCGTTTGATGATTTGTACCAATCGAGCAACATTGGCAGCCCGATCAGAAATCAGCAAAATATTACTCGGTTGATAGGCGGCGAGCTGACCTTGCTGTGGAATCAATGGTCGCAAGATAGGGACTAATTGTGCGGCAGGCACATTTTCTATCTGTATGACGCGCGTCACCAACTGATCGCCTGCACCGGGGCTACGCTTGGACGCAATATGTACAGGGCCTTGTTTGGCGTTCACATCTGGGACAATTTTTATGACATGTCCCGTTTGTACGGCGGAGAATCCATGCACCTGAAGAATCGACAAAAACACTTGATACAGCGCTACTGAGCCCATGGGTTTGGACGACACTACTGTGACCTTGGCCTTAACGCGTGGATCAATAATAAAGTTTTTGCCGGTAATTGCAGAAACGGTGTCGATCAGAACGCGAATATCCGCATCTTTCAGATTGAGCGTTGCCGTCTCATCTGCATACATCGGCTGCACACTGATTAGTATCAGTAGCGTCAGTAGTAAACCTTTAATTTTATTTATCATAATTGGTATTATTTTATCTTATTCCTGAGTAATTAATCACGACATCCATTACTGGTCACGACATCCATTACTGGATTGAGTGACTCAGATTTACAATTTGCCCGCCGCGT
>CAZUAW010000102.1:0-7560 GCA_964618535.1 uncultured Thiotrichales bacterium | reverse complement strand
ACTCAATAACCTTAGAGACAACACCCGCACCTACGGTACGACCACCTTCGCGGATTGCAAAACGCAATCCTTCTTCCATCGCGATAGGATTGATCAGGCTGACGACCATTTTGATGTTGTCGCCGGGCATGACCATTTCTACGCCTTCGGGAAGATCGCAAGCACCGGTCACGTCGGTTGTTCTAAAGTAGAACTGTGGACGGTAGTTGCTGAAAAACGGGGTATGACGGCCACCTTCGTCTTTGCTGAGAATGTACACTTCAGCTTCGAATTTGGTGTGTGGTGTGATTGATCCGGGTTTACACAGTACTTGTCCGCGCTCTACGTCTTCGCGCTTGGTGCCACGCAGTAGTACGCCTACGTTATCCCCTGCCTGTCCTTGGTCTAGCAGTTTGCGGAACATTTCTACACCGGTACAGGTGGTTTTCCCGGTATCTTTAACACCGACTATTTCGATTTCTTCGCCAACTTTTACGATTCCGCGTTCGATTCTGCCGGTTACGACGGTGCCGCGACCGGAGATTGAGAAGACGTCTTCTACTGGCATCAGGAAGTCTCCGTCGATGGCGCGTTCGGGCTCAGGGATGTAGTCATCCATGGCTGTGACCAGTTCGACGATCTTTTCTGCATAGGCTTCATCACCTTCCAGTGCTTTAAGCGCGGAACCTGTGACGATGGGGGTGTCATCTCCAGGGAATTCGTATTGGTCTAGTAATTCACGAATTTCCATTTCAACGAGCTCTAGCAGCTCTTCGTCATCGACCATGTCGGCTTTGTTCATGAAGACGAGAATGTAGGGGACGCCTACCTGACGAGAGAGCAGGATGTGCTCACGCGTTTGGGGCATGGGGCCATCGGCTGCGGAGACGACTAGGATCGCGCCATCCATTTGGGCTGCGCCGGTGATCATGTTTTTGACGTAGTCTGCGTGTCCTGGGCAATCAACATGCGCGTAGTGACGACTTTCTGATTCGTATTCTACGTGCGAGGTGGAGATGGTAATTCCACGCTCTCGCTCTTCTGGTGCATTGTCGATTTCGTCAAACGCTTTGACGTCTCCGCCCATCTTTTCGGCCATGACTTTCGTGATCGCCGCTGTCAGCGTTGTCTTGCCGTGATCGACGTGGCCTATGGTGCCCACGTTTACATGGGGCTTGGTTCGCTCAAATTTCTCTTTCGACATGGCTATGTTCCTAAAATTGTCTAACTAAATCCAAAAAAATTAGATACCCAGCACTCAGGATACCTGCCTGATATCTGACGAAACGCTATTCGGCGCTTCGGCATAACCAGAAAACTCCATACTGTAAGCTGCTCTTCCCTGCGTTGCTGAACGCAGATCAGTAGCGTATCCAAACATCTGCGCTAACGGCACATCTGCTCGAACAATCTTCCCGCCTGGCGCATCATCCATTCCTGCGACAATACCTCTACGGCGATTCAGATCCCCCATCACATCACCCATGTAATCTTCCGGGGTCACAACTTCGACTTTCATGATCGGCTCAAGCAGCACTGGATCTGCATCCAGAACACCATTCCTGAAACCCATCGAGGCGGCGACTTTAAACGCCATCTCATTAGAGTCAACATCGTGATAGGAGCCATCATACAAAGTGACTCTGACATCTATCACTGGAAAACCGGCCAACACGCCCGACCCCATCGACTCTTCAATACCTTTTTCAACAGCGTTGATATATTCACGCGGCACAGCCCCGCCAACAATCTCATCAACAAACTCAAATCCTTCACCCTGCTCAAGCGGCTCAAATTTCAACCAGACATGCCCATACTGACCACGGCCTCCGGTTTGTCGGACAAACTTACCTTCTGCCTCCACCGTCTTGCGAATGGTTTCACGATAAGCCACTTGCGGCGCACCTACATTGGCATCAACGCTAAACTCTCGCTTCATTCGATCAACGATAATTTCCAGATGTAACTCACCCATTCCGGAAATAATGGTCTGACCAGTTTCGTCATCCGTGTGAACACGAAAAGATGGATCTTCCTGCGCCAATTTACTCAGCGCCATTCCCATCTTCTCCTGATCTACTGTCGTTCTTGGCTCCACCGCAACCGAAATCACCGGCTCCGGAAAATCCATTTTCTCAAGCGTGATCACATGCTTGGCATCACATAAAGTGTCGCCTGTGGTCACCGTTTTCAGCCCGACAGCAGCAGCGATATCGCCAGCTCGAACCTCTTTAATCTCTTCGCGTGAATTGGCGTGCATCTGCAAAATTCGCCCAATTCGTTCTTTCTTGCCAGAAATCGGGTTATACACCACATCTCCAGATTTCAGCACTCCAGAATACACCCTGAAAAATGCCAGCGTTCCGACAAACGAGTCAGTCGCTATCTTAAAAGCCAAAGCAGCAAATGGCTCATCGTCCGATGGATGCCGCTGACCTTCTTTTTCGTTCTCCAACACGCCTTTAATTGAAGGAACATCCAATGGCGACGGCATTAAACTAATGACCGCATCGAGCATCGCTTGAACACCCTTGTTTTTGAACGCCGAGCCACAAAAACTTGGGATAATCTCGTTTGCCACAGTCCGCATCCGCAAACCCCTGACAATCTCATCACTAGAAAGCTCGCCTTCTTCCAGATAAGCATCCATTAAGACCTCATCTGCTTCAGCCGCAACCTCAACCATCAACTCGCGGTACTCGTTACATTGATCAACCAGTTCCGCTGGAATTTCTTTGGACTCGTAAGTCGCACCTTGATCCGAATCGTTCCAGTAGATCGCCTCCATTCGTAGCAAGTCAACCACACCTTCAAACGTCTCTTCAGCGCCTATCGGAATCTGCATGACCACTGGATTCGCGCCAAGCCTATCTTTAATCTGTTCAATTACCCGGAGAAAATCAGCACCCGAGCGATCCATCTTGTTAACAAACGCCAATCTTGGCACTTGATAACGATCAGCTTGCCGCCAGACCGTTTCAGACTGAGGCTCCACACCACCAACCGCACAGAAAACAGCGCAAGCACCATCTAATACACGTAAAGAACGCTCAACCTCAATCGTGAAATCAACGTGCCCCGGAGTATCAATGATATTGATCCGATGCTCGTCAAATTGACGATCCATCCCACACCAAAAACAAGTCGTCGCTGCTGAGGTAATAGTGATACCTCGCTCTTGCTCCTGCTCCATCCAATCCATCACGGCTGCACCGTCATGAACCTCACCGATCTTATGGGAAATACCGGTGTAAAAAAGTACCCGCTCTGTAGTGGTCGTCTTCCCCGCATCGATATGCGCCATGATACCGATGTTGCGGTATCGCTCTAATGGGGTACTTCGAGCCACTGCCTTATTTCCTCGCTACCTATTGCTCACGAGACATTCCGCCAGGCAAACAAACTTACGTTTTCAACAAACTTCCTACCAACGGTAATGAGCAAACGCTTTGTTCGCTTCCGCCATACGGTGAGTATCTTCGCGCTTCTTAACCGCTGAACCGCGACTTTCAGAGGCATCCATCAACTCACCTGCGAGTTTCTGACGCATGGTTTTCTCGCCACGTTTACGCGCAGCATCAGCCAACCAACGCATCGCTAATGCTTTTTGGCGCACAGGCCGAACTTCAACCGGCACCTGATAGGTCGCACCACCCACACGGCGAGATTTAACCTCGACTGAAGGACTGACGTTTTCAAGCGCTTTAGTCAGCACTTCCATACCATCAGACTTCTGCTTCTCTTCAATGATATCAATCGCACCATAGAGAATTCTTTCTGCAGTGGACTTCTTGCCGTCTTTCATGACGATATTCATGAACTTGGCTAGCTCCTGACTTCCAAATTTTGGATCAGGTAAAATTTCGCGTTTAGGGGCTCTACTTCTTCTAGACATTTTTAATTACCTGATTATTTGGGACGCTTGGTGCCATATTTAGAACGACCTTTTCTACGGCCATCAACGCCTTGCGTATCGAGACAACCACGTACAGTGTGATAACGAACACCTGGTAAATCTTTAACCCGGCCTCCACGAATCAACACCACCGAGTGCTCTTGTAGGTTGTGTCCTTCACCACCAATGTAAGTACTGACTTCATAGCCATTGGTTAAGCGCACACGAGCAACCTTCCGCATTGCCGAATTTGGCTTTTTGGGTGTTGTCGTATAAACACGGGTGCAAACGCCACGCTTTTGTGGGCTAGCTTCAAGAGCAGGCACATTGGTCTTTGAGACTTTGCGCTTCCTTGGTTTACGTACTAATTGGTTAATCGTTGCCATATTAAAAACTACAGTAAAAGTTTCTCTTACCCTAAATTCAATGTCAGGCTCCGGCGCTTGCCGATGCCTGACGAGGGTCGCGAATTCTAGTGAGACAGCACAACGCTGTCAAGCATTAACTCAGACGTTATCCGTTGCCGATGCCTCTATACTATTTTCAGTTGTTTCTGGAATCACATCAGCTTCAGTCAACTCAGCTTCAGGCTCTTCCTGAATCAGTAAGTCCGATTCTGGAAATGGCTGCACAGGCATACGCTTTCGACGCTGTTCTTTGTGATAAGCCAAACCGGTGCCTGCGGGTATGAGCCGACCAACAATCACGTTCTCTTTCAAACCACGCAGATCATCTCGTGCGCCACGAACAGATGCTTCGGTAAGCACTCTAGTGGTTTCCTGGAATGATGCAGCAGAGATAAAGGACTCAGTAACCAACGATGCTTTGGTAATACCAAGCAACATCTCATTAAATTTGGCCTGAACCTTGCCTTTTTCCCGACACTTATCATTTTCATCAAGAACCCTAGAGCGATCCACATGCTCACCTTTGAGCATTCTGGTTTCACCTGGATCAGTGACTTCAACTTTACGCAGCATCTGACGAACAATAACTTCGATGTGCTTATCGTTGATCTTCACACCTTGCAGACGATAAACGTCCTGAATCTCTTGAACCATATAGTTCGCAAGCGGCTCAACGCCTTTCAACCGCAAAATGTCATGCGCTGTGGGTTCACCGTCGGCAATGATTTCACCTTTTTCAACCACCTCACCCTCAAAGATATTGAGGTGACGCCATTTTGGAATCAGTGCTTCGTAGTGATCACCCTTATCTGGAGTAATAACCAAGCGTTGCTTACCCTTGGTCTCCTTACCAAATGAGGCGACACCAGAGATCTCCGCCATAATGGCTGGCTCTTTGGGTTTGCGCGCCTCAAACAAGTCAGCAACACGCGGCAAACCACCGGTGATGTCACGAGATTTTGTTGATGCTTGCGGAATTCTCGCTATAACGTCACCGACCAGCACTTTCGCACCATCTTCAAGATTGACGATTGCGCCGCCTGGCAGCACATAGTTGGCGGGAATATCCGTACCAGCAAGATTCACATCATTGCCTTCATCATCAACCAGCTTAACCATTGGTCGGAGATCTTTACCTGTGCCGACCCGAGATTTAGGATCAGTCACAACGGTAGAACTCAGACCAGTAATACCATCTGTCTTCTTATCAATGGTCACGCCTTCCTGGAAGTCGTAGAACTTGATACTACCTTCTACCTCGGTAACGATTGGGTGAGTGTGCGGATCCCAGGTAGCAATCTCCTGACCTGCAACCACGGTATCCCCATCGCCAACAGAAATTTGCGCGCCATAGGTAATCTTGTAGCGCTCCCGCTCTCGGTTATGCTCATCAAGAATACTGAGCTCACCAGAACGCGAAACTGCCACGAGGTTACCAGAACTCGCTTCAACCGTTTTCATGTTGTGTAGACGTACTGTGCCGCCCAATTTGATTTCTATACTGCTGGCGGCTGCAGAGCCACTGGCAGCACCACCAATATGGAATGTCCGCATAGTCAACTGAGTACCCGGCTCACCGATAGATTGAGCCGCCATAACGCCGACCGCCTCTCCTTCGTTAACCAGGCCACCACGCGCTAAATCACGTCCATAGCAGGCCTTGCATATTCCGTAGCGGGTTTCACAGGTAATTGCGGAGCGTACTGTAATTTGATCAATACCAAGACCCGCCAGACTTTCGACGAGAATTTCGTCAAGAAATGCACCTGCCGGAATCAGGGTTTTACGACCACCCGGCTTAATCACATCCTTGGCAACCGTTCGACCCAGCACTCGCTCACTCAACGGCTCAACCACGTCACCACCTTCGATGATGGGCTTCATCACCAAGCCGTTACCGGTTCCACAATCGTCTTCAACTACGACTAAATCTTGAGATACATCCACCAAGCGACGTGTCAGATACCCGGAGTTAGCAGTTTTCAATGCCGTATCTGCCAAACCCTTCCGAGCACCGTGAGTAGAGATAAAGTATTCCATCACGTTCAAACCTTCACGGAAGTTTGCCGTAATTGGTGTTTCGATAATTGAACCATCTGGTTTCGCCATCAAACCACGCATACCGGCAAGCTGACGAATCTGAGCGGGCGAACCCCGTGCACCGGAATCAGCCATCATATAGATAGAATTGAATGAATCTTGCCGTACCCTATTGCCGTCAGCATCCTCAACTTCTTCATGACCGAGCTTATCCATCATCGCTTTCGCAATAGAATCATTGGCAGTGGTCCAGATATCAACCACCTTGTTATAACGCTCGCCTGAAGTCACGAGACCAGAAGCATATTGAGACTCGATCTCTACAACCTGCGCTTCAGCATCTGCCAGAATTCCAACTTTCTCTTTTGGAATAACCATGTCTCTTGAGGAAAACGACACACCAGCAAGCGTTGCATAGCGATAACCGGTGTACATTAAACGGTCGGCAAAAACGACTGTTTCCTTGATGCCAACACGGCGGTAACAGGTATTAATCAGGTTTGAAATTGCCTTTTTATTCATATCCTGATCGACCAGAGAGAACGGCAGACCTTCTGGCAGAATCTCAGAGAGAATTGCTCGACCAATCGTAGTTTCTTTAATACTGGTGGTCTTCTCCCAATTACCTTCGCGATCAACCACATTTTCAGTGATTCGAACCTTTACCTTGGCATGCAGCTCTGCAACTTTATTTTCATAAGCGCGAGCCGCCTCAGCGGTATCAGCCAAGATCATTCCCTCACCCTTGGCATTGACCATGACTCTGGTCATATAGTAAAGACCCAAAACCACGTCTTGGGAAGGAACAATAATTGGCTCACCATTCGCTGGAGACAGCACATTATTGGTCGACAGCATCAAAGTACGTGTTTCCAACTGCGCTTCAACTGAAAGCGGTACATGGACGGCCATTTGATCGCCATCGAAATCGGCGTTAAACGCGGCACAAACCAGCGGGTGAAGTCGAATAGCTTTACCTTCTACCAACACTGGTTCAAACGCCTGGATACCCAAACGGTGCAAAGTAGGTGCACGGTTAAGCATCACAGGATGCTCACGGATCACTTCTTCAAGAATATCCCAAACTTGTGGAATTTCTTGCTCAACCAGCTTTTTCGCTGACTTGATAGTCGTTGCCAGACCAAGACGACTCAATTTACCGAAGATAAAAGGCTTAAACAGCTCCAATGCCATCTTCTTCGGCAAACCGCATTGATGCAGTTTTAGCGTAGGCCCAAC
>CAZUAW010000101.1:1165-7579 GCA_964618535.1 uncultured Thiotrichales bacterium | reverse complement strand
AATTCGCCCTCTATCGCGGCTCCCGCAGTGGCCGAGTCGCCAAACAATTCGTCAATCACTGGGCTGGAACAGAAAACTTTTAGATCGGAATATTAATTTCTTTTATCAAGCTTTGCGGCCATAACCAGTCACGTATTTTATGGCAATGAACCACCACAGCTATTACCAACTGGGTCTGCCCGAGCCAAATTTAGTTAGTCTCTAGCTTTTTAACCTAAACCTGACACTAAAAACTCTCCTGCATCTATAGCGGCAGAGAAACCCTTCAATTTCACACTGTCCCATAACGCTTGTTTCTTGCTGGTTTGGCTGTATGATGCGCGAATCCAAATCGCATTCACCCTCGTCTCTTCGGATTCCAGCACTCGGATCATCACACGCTACTATGCAAATTAATTATGCTCAAGTTGATCAGAATCAACTGAAAAACGATATTGATGCACTAAAAAAATCCTTAGGAAAACCTACCTATGATGATTTTTTACATCTTAAAAAGGTTGAGCGCTGGGGAAGACTTGCAGCAATTTTTGGTTACGCGACCGCATGGATATTCCCTTTTAATATTCTAGCGGCCTTGCTTATCAGCATTGGCAATGTCACTCGCTGGGCAAATGTTGCTCATCCCGTTCTCCATGGCGCCTATGACAGAATTCCAAATATTCCTAAACGCTATACCAGCAAGGGGTTTGCCAAAGGCTGGAGGCGATTAGTTGACTGGATGGATTGGATCGAACCTTCTGCCTGGAAGCATGAACACAATGATCTGCATCACTATAATCTTGGTGAAAAATGCGACCCCGACAATATTGAAGTCAACTTAATCTGGCTACGAGAGTCGAAGCTCCCACTTTGGATTCGCTATACCATTGTGATAATTTTTGCTGGCTTCTGGAAAATCCTCTACTACACGCCGAATACAATCAAGGAGCAAGCCAACACCGAGCGTCGCCGCAAAGGACAGAAAGAATACGCTACCTTTCTTCGGTTAGAAGCCTGGAGTCCATTTAGCAGAGATGGCTTTCGCTTATGGTTCCGTTGTTACCTGCCCTATATCAGTTTTCGTTTTGTCTTGCTGCCACTACTTTTTTTACCCTTGGGAATAGATGCTGTAAGCAATGTTTTATTCGCATCATTACTTGCTGAAGTGTTCGCCAACTTGCACTCTTTCTTGGTGATCGTTCCTAATCATTCGGCTGATGATATTTATCGTTTTGAAGAATCCGGCACTGGCCGTGGTGAGTTTTATCTTCGCCAGATCATCGGCTCAGTAAACTACAAAACAGGCACCAATTTTATTGATTTCTTGCAGGGTTGGCTTAACTATCAAATTGAACACCACTTATTTCCTGCATTACCGCTAAACCAATATCAACAAATACAACCCAAAATAAAGGCGATATGCAATAAACATAATCTACCATATAGGCAAGATAGTGTTTTTATCCGTCTACAAAAAACCCTGGATTTAATGGTGGGAAAAACGAATTCTTTAGTCATACAGCACGCTTGATAACTCTGCCTCTGAATAGATAATTTAAGCATTCAGTAATGCATTAAACCCCGCAACGAAGACGCCCTCCGCGACGAAGCATTAAAATTTTCGCTCAGCCGTTTTATACAGAACGAAGAAAATTACTTGTGTGTAAAGTATTTGGATTAAATGAGTTTTTATGTGTTTTTTTGGTTGATTCTATCATTAGCCGTTTTATACTTGCCTACAGCAGGAACACTGTTCATAGCTTTTGCCAAACCAAACTTTGGCATATTATTATATACGGACTCGAAAGCTCCAAGTTTTGCTAAGTATGTTTCATGCCAGATAACCACATCTCCATTATTGCTAATCTTTCTATTAAACGCGGCCCATGCAGGTAAATGATTTGAAGCCTTACTTTTAGCATAGGACTCTAAATGCTCGAATGACTTCCAATACTGAACCATTATTGTTGTTCTACCAAACCATTGCTCATGACTGATAAAGCCACTGTCTGGGTTTTTATATAGCTCATTTATCATTCTTGGCATAGCCTGAGCGACTGGTAACCACTTTTGGATTTTCCATAACTTGTTGATCCTCATTCCGATTAAAAACACAACAAAGTCTTTATCTGTTTCTGCCGTCATTCTTTCTTTAATAACTTGAGTCATATTGAGTTACATTTCTCTTTAATCCACTTCATGTTTACATTAAATATTCAAAAGTAGGCACCTTTTGTCCCTCGCAGTTAAACCAATGAAATCAAGTCTTTGGAGATTGTGATTTTGCGTTGGCTGTAGAGTGCGCCGAGGGCTTTTTTATAGCTGCCTTTGCTGACGTGATATTGCTGATAGATGTCGTCAGGGGGGCTTTTATCGGTGAGGGTTGAAGTGCCGTTATTGGTTTGTAGATGTTGCAAGATTCTATCGGTGAGCTGTTCGCGCTCATTTGCCTGGCTGCCGGAGAGCTGTAGTGCGAGGTCAATGCGTTTGTCTTCGCGGATGGTTTTTATGAACGCGGAGAGTTTTTGCCCAACGCGTAGCGGGCGGAATATTTCGTTTGAGTAGAGTAGCCCCAGCACTGCCCCGTCAATGACGGCTTTGTAGCCAAGATCAGATTTTCCCCAAATCTGAATTTCTACAGCTTGTCTGGGTCTTAAATAGATACTGGTTTCTGGGAGATAATCATCCAATCGGCTGGAGCCTGTAATGCGGCCACTTTGTTCATCAATAAAGGGATAGACGACATAGGTATTCCCCTCTTTCATGGGGATGATTTGCTCGTTATACGGCACCAGTAAATCTTTGCTCAACCCCCAATCCAGAAATGCGCCAATGCGATTAATTTGCACAACTTTGAGCGCGGCACATTGGGCGACGGTGGCTTTGGGCGTTTCGGTGGTGGCGATCAGGCGGTCGTCTGAATCGTGATAGAGGAAGACTTCTAGGCTATCGCCCAGCTCGGCCCCTTCGGGTATATAGCGTTTGGGAAGCAATATTTCACCGAGGTCTTCGCCATCAAGATAGACGCCAAAATCGACGGTTTTAGCAATTTTCAGGTGGTTGATTTGACCGATGTTAACCATCTTGTGTTCCCTTTGAGTCGTATTCCCGCTGACAACTTGCGCCAGCGGAGCAGAGTAATTCATAAGCGATGGTTGAGGCTTTTTGCGCGACTAAATCAACGCTAAGACCGACACCCCATAACGTAACGAGGTCGCCCATTTTCGCATCAGTGCTGGGGCGTAAATCAACCGTGAGTAGATCCATTGAGACTTTGCCGATTAATGGGCATTCAGCGCCATTAATTAACACTGGCGTCCCGCTAACAGCATGGCGTGGATAGCCATCGCCATAGCCAATGGCGATAACGCCAACTAGCATATCGTCCTCGCAAACATAATCTGCGCCGTAGCCGATGCTGTCACCGGTTTTATGGCTGTTGATCGCAATCAATGGGGCTTGCAATGTCATTACTGGTTTGAGTTGTTGCTTGGCAGCATCACCACCAGCTATTGGGGATGAACCATAGAGCATGATACCGGGACGCACTGCATCGTAGAGGTTATCTATGCTGAGAATACCCGCTGAATTCATTAAACTTCCTGCCAACCCTGTGGTTTTTAGCAGTTGATTAAAGCGTTTAATTTGAGTTTGATTGAGCGGATCTGATGGCTCATCAGCGCACGCCAGATGGCTCATTAACTGTTTGCAAGTATCACCTAAGCGGTTCAGCGCGGAATCGACATCATTAATCGCAATCCCCATTCGCCCCATACCGGTATCTACCTTGAGCCAGATATCCGGCCACGGTTGCGGCGTGATTTCCAGCTGATCGAGTTGCTGAAGATTGTGAATGGTAAGTGTAAGTTGATGTTGCTGCGCGAGCCGATAATCCTCTTCAGAGCGCCCCCCTTGAAACACCAATATTGATTTTTTAACACCGGCTGTGCGAAGCGCAATCGCTTCACTCAGCGTTGCCACCGCAAAACCATCGGCATGCTGTAATGCTTCTGCTGCTTTGAGCATACCGTGACCATAAGCGTCGGCCTTGATCACGGCAATGACGCGAGCAGAACCCGCCGCCTTTTTTGCCACTCGCAGATTATGCACCAGCGCGTTGGTATTAATGATTGCTCGCGCAGGACGATGGGAGCTAGTCATTACATCTCTGGGCTGGAATAAATATCCGGTGTAAAGTTTTCGAAGCGCGTGTATTGGCCCAGAAACGTGAGTCGCGTTGTCCCAATCGGACCATTCCTTTGCTTGCTGATGATGATTTCAGCCACACCTTTATCTGCGGTCTCTTCGTTATAAACTTCATCTCGATAGATAAACATGATGAGATCTGCATCCTGCTCGATGGCCCCTGATTCACGTAAATCGGACATGACTGGTCGCTTGTTGGGACGCTGCTCAAGGCTCCGGTTGAGCTGGGATAATGCAATGACAGGCACGCCTAATTCCTTTGCCAGTGCTTTGAGGTTTCGGGAAATTTCTGAAATTTCGGTTGCCCGATTTTCGCCGCCTCCAGCAATCTGCATCAACTGTAAATAGTCGATCATGATCAAGCCTAGCTCGCCATCGTGGGAACGTACCAAACGTCTGGCTCTGGCGCGTAGCTCGGTGGGTGTGAGTGCTGGCGTGTCATCAATATACAGCGGTAAATTGGCGAGTAGCTCGACCGCACTGGTGAGCCGCGGCCAATCTTCATCACGCAATGTGCCGGTACGCAGACGCTGCTGATTAATACGCCCCATTGACGATAGTAATCTGATCGCCAGTTGCTCGCCGGGCATTTCCATGCTGAATATGGCGGAGGCTTTGCCGGTTTTCATCGCTGAATATTCGGCAATATTCATCGCGAATGAGGTCTTACCCATCGACGGTCTGCCCGCCACGATAACCAGATCGCCCGCCTGCAAACCGGAGGTCATTTGATCAAGATCATCGTAGCCGGTTGGCACACCAATGATGCCATCCTTTTTATCGTGCATCGCATCGATAAATGCTACTGCACCTTTAACCAGCGTTTTGAGTGGCTGGAAACCTTGCTGCCCGCGCATCCCAAGCTCAGCAATCTGGAACACCTTGCGCTCAGCTTCATCAAGGATTTGGCGACTCTCGCGACCATTGGGGTTAAATGCACTGTCGGCGACTTCTCCAGCGACACTGATCAAATTCCTTAATATCGAGCGTTCGCGAACGATATCGGCATAGGCTCGGATATTGGATGCGCTGGGCGTATCTTTTGCCAGTATGCCGAGATAGGAAAGTCCACCCGCGCTATCCAGCTTACCGCGTGGATCCAGATATTCTGAGAGTGTAATGACATCAAACGGCTGATTTTTTTCTGCCAGTGAAGCAATCGCTTCAAATATTAGCCGGTGATCCTGACGATAAAATTCATTTTCTCCAACCCGATCAGCGACTTGATCCCAAGCGGAGTTATCCAGCATCAATCCGCCCAAAACGCCTTGTTCGGCTTCGATTGAATGCGGTGGGACTTTCAGCGTGTCCACTGATCCAGTGGCAGGCAGGGTTTCCTGAGAATTTTGTTTGGGCATACTTAATCTTACAGGATGATCATCCTGAGTTGTGAATTCTCGATGACGATCATGTTCTCCGCACACAGCATCAGGTAAAATAAAAACATGTCTCGTCTTGCTGCCTATCTCGGTCCTAATATTTCTCTGAGCGATTTCCTGTTAACGCCGGAACAAGGATTGTACCAACAATCACTCAGTCCCAGCTCATTACAGTACGCTCGCCCCAGCGCGGACGGTTTTGGTTTTGGCTGGTATTACAAGCATGCCCCACAGCGCTACATTCGCGAATGCCCCATCTGGCACGATCACAACTTAGGCACTCTGGCTGCAACAATGCACTCGCCGCTATGGCTTGCCAATGTACACAATGCCGGAGACTCCCAGGCAGAAATTTCGCTGATGAATACGCAGCCGTTTCACGACAACCTACTGCTGTTCATGCATCACGGCTTTGTTGAAAATTTTTCCAAAAATCTCAAGCTCGCCTGCCACGAATATTTATCCAATGTGATTGCCGCAGAGATGCGCGGAAACTCCGAAGCAGAATATTTGTTTGCGATGCTGCGGCAACGCATGCAAGATCCCGATCACATCGGCATTGAAGCTGCGTTGCAAGATATTCTCAGTACCCTGGAAATATCACTGCGAGACATCTCCTCAATGCTCAATATTATCGTCAGCGATGGAGATAAAATTTACGCCGCAAGGCACGCCACCAAC
Source organism: uncultured Thiotrichales bacterium (assembly GCA_964618535.1). GTDB lineage: Bacteria > Pseudomonadota > Gammaproteobacteria > UWMA-0217 > UWMA-0217 > HyVt-560. The sequence goes on along the minus strand of CAZUAW010000101.1, from coordinate 1,334 downwards.
CGCGAATGCCCACCGCTTTACTACACCACCGACGATTCCCAGTTCCCCGGTGGGAAACTAGTGGCGACCGAGCCACTAACCGATAGCGACAACTGGCAAATGATCCCAGAACATCACCTACTGGTGCTGGATAACAACAACTCCGTTCGCATTACACGCCTTTAGCATG
>CAZUAW010000101.1:0-1065 GCA_964618535.1 uncultured Thiotrichales bacterium | reverse complement strand
GCCTTTAGCATGCACCAGCGATACAGCTACTCACCTATCACCTTTGTGTTGCTCATATTAATCGCCCTACCCTCCTCCGCCACCGCCAGAAATAATCCAGATCATACCTTCCTCTCCATATCCTCTGAAAAAGAGCAATGCGGCAGCCCATCAATAAGCGCCAATGAGCGTAGACATGCAGAAATTACCGCAGGACTACAGCGCTCCTCCATCTGGCTGGATAATTTCTTTGGCGATGATCGTGAGCAGGATTCACTCGCCAAATCCTCGCTGCGACTCAGTCTGGATGGCAGCTATATAGAAACAGAGACTGGCAACACCAAAGTCAGGCTAAGAGGAAAAATTGATCTACCCAGGCTAAAAAAACGACTCCAGCTAGTGTTTGAGGGAGAACCCGAAGACAGTGACGTGACGGGGCTGGAAAATACATCTTCATCGGCATCACTACGTTACAAACTTAAAAACTCGCTATTGCGCGAAACCAGTTTTTCAGTAGGTCTGCGCGGTGGGCTAAAGGAGCCACGATTGTTTTTCCGCGTACGCTCAAGCACTAGTAAAAAGCGCAAACAAATGCTGCTTCGCATCACCCCAATCATTGGGCTGGACACAGATGAAGGCTGGGAATCCAATCTTCGAGCTGATTTCGAATACGCTCTTAGTGCTCGAGACTATTTCAGAATTACCAGCAATCCACAGTGGCAGGAAGATACGTCCGGCATTAGTTTTCAGCAGGATTTCTCCTACTTTCATCGTCTCTCCAGGCGCACCTATCTTGCTGCTGACTGGCTAAACACCTTCGTTAACAGACCAAGAGTCAGGCTTGACCTTTCTCGCTACCGCATCCGATATCGGCGCAACCTTTGGAAAAACAGGCTATTCCTAGAAGTTTCTCCCGGCGTACGCTTTGCTGAAGCCCTTAATTATGAAATGCAGTGGGAGCTGGGATCCAAGCTGGAATTGTTATTTGAGCCATAAACCCTATAAAAATCACTGATTCCTCGCTGAAACAACTAACCCGAATATTTCATGAATTACACGAGTTCTCGCTTATCTATTGATTCCACA
>CAZUAW010000100.1:0-7580 GCA_964618535.1 uncultured Thiotrichales bacterium | reverse complement strand
ACAATACCAAAAACACAAAACCACTCCAACGGAAGTGGTTTTTTTAATCTTTTTAATCTATAGTGTCTTTAAAACTCGCTTGCGCCACCGAGCCATGTATCAATTGCGCTCAGGATGATCACACCAGAGAGACCGACGACGACACCTATGATTGCAAATTTCAGTGCTTTTTTTGCCTTTCCTAACTGTTCATCATCACCCGCTGCCGTCATGTACATAAGTCCAGAAATGACAAACGCAATGACACCAAAAATACCAACAATTCTGTGGGGATAAATTCAAAATCTGGGGTCGCTTCTAACATTCCAACATTACCCTGAAAACCACCCAATTTTTCACCAAAGATATTTCTAATTATATTTGAAAGGAGCACAAAATCCTGCTATCCACTTCACACTGCCTAAGCATTTGCTTTATGTGAATATTTCACAACCACTTTACCGGTTCGCAGCAGCAGTGTTTTTAACGACGCTAAACCATCCTGGCACAGTCAACTATGGTGCTAATAATCGATCTTCGGGAATTCTGTGAAAATCTTGCTTTCACCATACTGAGTAAATCAAAAGAGACTGGATATACCGGCCTCCTTAGCCCTGAGCCATCCCAACACAAACCGCTATGGAGCGAGCAACGGTAATTCGTGATTTGTGAGAATTTTTTGATTTGGAAGTCTCTGTGAATGACAAGCCAGACTATGTTAACTATACTAATTACTATAACCATATCAATGGAGTCAGCATGTTAAGAAAAGCCCCTGCTATGACGGTTCGACAAAACCTGGGTGAATTGCTCAACGAAGTTCAGTACAAACGTGATCAGGTCATCATTACCAAGGCAGGTAAACCTGTCGCTGCATTGATTGATATGCCTTTATTCGAACGCTTACGTGAGATGGATCATGAATTTGAACGCATGACTGGTGAGTTACGGCAAGCATTTCAGGCTATGCAAGGTGAGGATGTTGATGCATTACTAGATGAAGCTATTACACATTCACGCAAGTGCAGCAGCGATGCATGAAGGTTGTTCTCGATACCAATATTCTGCTTTCCGGGCTGATGCAGCCCAATAGCAAACCCGGCAGAATTGTTCAGGCATGGCGTGATCATTGCTTTGAACTGGTGTTGAGCCAGTTCCAGCTTGATGAGATTGGGCGTGTACTTACCTACCCTAAAATTCGTAAACGATTGCAATGGAACGAAGCTGAAATTGCTTCATTTCTTAAGCAACTATTTATGCGTTCGGTTTATCTTGGTGAGATTGATGTGGTTGCAGTAGTGCCTGCCGATTCAAACGATGATCTAATTTTGTCAGCTTATGTGATTGCAGAGGCGGATTATTTGGTGACCGGGGATAAAGGGATTATTGAATTACATGGGGAGTACCATATTCTGAGTGCAGGGGAATTTGCTCAGCTTTTATAACATTTTATAAGATATGTTCTTGCGCTTTCGATGCCAACATTTATTTCGATTTACTCAGATGATCAGCGTTTTTTTTAGTACTCTATTGATGAATAGTCACCTGATAGTAGACTAACATTCAAGCTACCCAATACTATTCAACTTTTCAGATTAACTTGCTATTTCTGCTTTGAAGCCCAAATAGCCAGCCTGTGGCGCATGGACTGCTGAGAAATCTGTTGCTGCGGTAGTGGTTGAATCAGTTTATCGTGAACCAGTAGCCGATAAATGTATTCGAGTTTTTCGCTGGCTGAATCCGTCGGCTCAAATTCTACAACACCGCGATCCTCACCATATTTTACGCCTAGCTCTATGGCCTTTTTCACCAGTTCTTTTTCATTTTTTAGTTTTTTCATCGTGACTCCATTATCTGTCCCTCTCCAGCATATCACTTGGCGGGATAGCAAAGTCAGGTAAAATGATCATTCTATTTTTACCGATGCCTCTCCGATGACTGAAATATTAATTCTATTCCATAGCCGCCACGGCAGTACCACTGAAATGGCGAAAAAGATTGCGCGGGGTGTTGAAGAAATCCCAGAAGTAATCGCGTGTTTAAGAACGGTGCCTGAAATCTCTACGGTCTCCGAAGCGGTGGAAAGTGAGATTCCCGATGATGGCCCTCCATATGTTGAGCTGGATGATTTGAGCCGTTGCGATGGATTAGTCCTGGGTAGCCCTGGGCGCTTTGGCAATATGTCTGCGCCGCTCAAGTATTTTTTGGAACAAACCAGTAATCTTTGGCTGTCTGGTGCGCTGGCTGGAAAACCTGCGGGGGTTTTCACCTCGACATCTAGCTTGCATGGTGGGCAGGAATCGACGCTGCTTAGTATGATGTTGCCCTTGCTGCACCACGGCATGCTGATCAGCGGTATTCCCTATAGCGAACCCGACCTGCTAAAAACCCAAACCGGCGGCACTCCTTATGGCGCAACCCATGTCTCCGGCACCGACGGCCTGGCCACTCTCAGCGATGAAGAGGCTCGCCTTTGCCGTGCGTTGGGGCAGCGAGTAGCAACGCTTGGGAAACAGCTTTCGTGATTGATGCCTCATGGATGCCACATGACAAAGGAAGAGCGTAGGCAGGATTGCGAAAGACTTGCGCTTCATGCTTTAGCACCTTACATACTGATTTTTTAAATGGTTAATGCACGCTAATCTAGCGTAGCTGCCCAGAGTTTTTGATGGCTTTGACGATATCGATCTACTGCCACGCCGTCACCCTCGGAAAATACAAATCTCACTGCACCCTCTTGATCAGTCCTCAGCATTTTGATATTTTTCGCTTGATAGCGTTCAACGATGGCCTGTTTAGGAAAGCCATAGCGATTTCTATAACCGACAGGAAAAACCGCATAGTCTGGCGCAATGGCATCAATAAACTCTGGCGATGATGAAGTTAAGCTGCCGTGATGCGGTACCAGCATGACTTCGCTTTGTAGTGATTTTCCATACTGCTTCATTAACACCCTCTCAGCTCGGACACCGATATCTCCAGTCAGCAAAGCTTTGGTGGTTGCGTTCTCTACCGAGATCACGCAGCTGCGATCATTTTCAACGCCCTCCCAGTCTTTTTTAGGATGGAGAACTTTAAACACCACGCCATCCCATTGCCATTGCTGCCCTGCTTCGCAATAGTCCCAATCATTACTTTTCAGGTTTTCAATTTGGTACGATGCGAGCGTCTGACTAATTGTGATCCCATCTCTGAGTTCATTCGCCGACCCGGCATGATCCGAATCGCTGTGGCTGAGCACCAGCATATCAACCTGATTGACCGCAAACTGGCGTAAAAACGGTAACAACACCGCATCAGCCGTATTAAATCGATCGCTAAAACGCTGGCCGGTGTCATAAACTAAGGTATGATTTGCAGTTCTCACCACCGCCGATAATCCTTGCCCGATATCGAGCACGGTGAGTTCAAACTGACCTTCGCTGAGCGACTGCGGTTTCACAAATAGGACTGGCAACAATAAAACCAATCCCAGCCAGCGACCCGGTAAACCTCTAAATGCCAGCAACATGGTCATGCCCAGCAACACCGTCAGCAACACCCACAATTGAGGAATCGCCTGCTGCCAGTATGCCATTGGCAATTGCGCCAGATACTCCAGAAAAAGTGACAACCAGGAGAGTAGCTTTTCAGCCATGTAAATTAAAAACCAGCCGACCGGCGCATAAATAAACAGCAGCAACACCCCCGCCAGCAACAGCGGTACGGTGATCAACCCCACTATCGGCACAGCAATGAGGTTTGCCAGCGGCGCGATCAATGAACTTTGATTGAAAAACCACAGTGTGAGTGGCGTTAGCGCTAACACCAATAGAAATTGCATTCTAACCAGCGGTGGCCAAATAGAGGGAGAAGCATTGGTTACGCTCCATAAAATAGTGGCAACAGCAAAGAAGGAAAGCCAAAACCCAGCAGACAGTACCGCTAGACTATCGAACAATAATACGGCGATTAATGCAGCGGCCAAAACCTTGGCTCGATGAATTCGACGCGACATTAACAGCGATACCACAACCACCAGCAACATAATCAATGCCCGTTGCGTCGGTACAGAAAATCCAGCCAAAACGGCATATCCAGTAGCAGGAAGAATCGAAAATATCGCAGCCGCTTTTTGCGCTGGAAATCGCAAACTAAATCCAGGTAGCCGTCGCCAGAGAAAATTCATCAGCCAGAATGACAGCGCCGCTATCAAGCCAATATGCAGCCCTGATATCGCGACCAAGTGATTCGTTCCAGTTTGAATTAACGTATCCCAACCTTCAGGACTGATACCGCTACGTACACCTAAAGTCAGTGCTGTGATGATGCCCGCAGCCGGCAGGTGCTTTAATTCGTGCCCTAAGGTGTCGGCAAGGCGATAACGAAACAGGTTAATCGATGCTGGCGCGTCAGCTAACTTGTGCGCGGTTTTCGCATCACGAACATAGCCAGTCGCACGAACCCCCTGACTAAACAGCCATTTTTCATAATCAAAACCATTAGGATTCGCAAAGCCATGCGGCCGCTTTAAACGCACTTTAAAGCGCCAACGCTCCCCAGGTTTAACCGGCTGTCGATGCTGATACCAGCTGATTCGAATTCGCTGTGGAAGGTCGATATCAACCTCGGGCAAAATTAATTTTAGGGGTTTGATTAAAAATCGAGTTTTGCGCTCGTACACCTCGGGCAGTGAAATTATTTCTGCCTCAAGTAGTAGCTCATCGCCTTCAAGCGTCGCATCTAAGGTTGGAGAAAAAACCAGATTGGCTTGAAAAATTGCCCAGCAAAACCCCAGTGCTACCGCAGAAAAAAATCTCGATTTCGGATATTTAAAAAATACTAGCAACGCGGGGACTGCCAGAAGACTCAAGGAGATTGCAGGTAGCGCTGACATTGATAACAACGCAACACAGCCGAGCAAAAAACCGATTGCTGCCACGATCACACAAACCACCCGCAATGTGGTCTCATCCTGATGGGGGCTTTGCTACTGAGTAATTTATTTGCTGACATAAATACTGTTTTGTCTTCAACAGTTACGCTAGTCTTAGAGATTATCTAACCCAAATTTCGTAGCACTCAATCTGCATGCCAAAAAAATTCTTCAAAAAGTATTTACCTGAAGCGCATGTGGTGAAGAATGATAAAAACCTGCGGTTTTTGGGGAGCTGGTTGCACGACCCCAATATCTGGCATCTCAACCGAAGATCTGTATCTGGCGCAATGGCTGTTGGTCTATTTTTGGCATTCGTCCCCTTCCCTTTTGGACAAACAGCCGCGGCTGCCCTGGTGGCGATTTTCTTCCGCGTGAATTTACCTATTTCTGCGGCGCTGGTGTGGGTAACGAACCCCATCACTATGCCACCAATATATCTGGGTGCAATTAAGCTTGGCAACTGGATATTGGAATTGAACCCGGAAAAGATTCAATTTGAACTGAGTTGGGCGTGGATGTCAGCCAATTTTGTCACAGTCTGGAAGCCATTTGTGGTCGGTTCACTGGTGCTTTCGGTGCTGGCATCACTGCTAGGGTTTGTTCTTACGCGTCTGTTCTGGCGCTTATACGTCAGCAAAAAATATTTACAGAGAAAGCGCCGCGACAAAATCCAGAAGTCGCTGGAAAACAGAATTAAGGGCGTCTCTAAAAATAGAAGTGCTGCTGAGGGAAATCAGGAGTAGTGCATTTTTTCTCAGAGGTGCTTACGTTTTTAGAGACGCCTTAACTCAGATCAGCTGATTAAATAAACATCGAATCGCGTACTCCGCCCCTTGACAGTATAGCTCGGTGAGCTTTGTCGCAGCGGTTCTGACTTTAAGCCACGCTTTACTACTACCCGACGTTTTGCGCAATGCATCGCTGCCTCAAGCAGTGCGGGAGACTCTGGCTGATCACTGAGCAAGCCATGTAATAACTGCATCTCCTTTTTCACCGCAGCACTCTTCTTGGTGGCAGGAAACATCGGGTCAAGATAGACAACATCTTTGGAATTGCCGTTAACTTCCAGCCAGCTAACCGCATCGAATTGAATCAATTTCAGTTGCTCAGCGATTTGGCGGGTTGACGTATCGGCCAATGCACGCTGCAGCCCATCGTCGAGCAACGCACAGATCAAAGGATGGCGTTCAATCATGGTCACCTCACAGCCTCTTGAAGCTAATACAAAGGCATCCCGGCCCAGGCCTGCCGTCGCATCAGCCACCGTCATTGGCAGAAGTTTTGGTATGCCAACCGCTTTAGCAATGAGCTCAGATTGGCCTCGGCGATACGCAGCTTTGCCACCCACAAAATCGACGAAAACAGGAGAATGCCCTGCCATCGCAGTTTGGTGAATTGAAAGTCCTTGGGAGGTTAGCTGTAAAAGGAAAGAAGGTGGATTTTGTTTTGGAAGATCATCGCGACTGGTGAGTAACTTAACTTTCAGTTTGGTTGCGATTTTTCTGGCTTGTTCAGGATCACCATCACTATTGATTAAAGCGACAAAATCAACAGGCAATGAATCACTATTGATCAGCGCACCAACATGATGAGAACCATGACAAGCAGCACCACAAAGGCGAGAATCCGAACCACACCCAGCCATTCACTGGTGCTGCCTTTGGGTGAATTCTTAAGCGCACTACGCACACCTGGCAGAAAAAAGATGAGAATTGCGATGGCCGCAATTCCCCCTAAAATCGGCTCCCAGCTAGACACTAGCTAGGCCTATAATACCGCGAACAAACGAGACGTTAATCATCACGCATAAAACCCAGCATATGCAGCAAACTGGTAAACAGATTATAAATGGACACATACAGCGTCACAGTGGCCGAAATGTAGTTAGTTTCGCCTCCATGAACCAATCGACTGGTTTCCCATAAGATTAAAGCAGACATCAGCAGAATAAACATCGCTGAAACGCCAATTGACAATGCAGGAATCTGGAAAAAATAAGCGCCAATACCAGCTAAAAACGCCACCAGAATGCCGGTCATAATAAAACCGCCCATAAAGCTGAAATCTTTACGCGTCGTCAGCGCATAAGCCGATAAACCAACAAAAATCGCACCGGTTCCACCCAGCGCAGTCATCACCACCTGAGAACCATTAGGCATGGATAGATAACTACTGATGATCGGTCCGAGCGTTATCCCCATGAAACCAGTGAGTGCGAACACCCAAAAAAGTCCCCAACCACTGTCCTGAGTCTTAGTGACTGCAAACAAAAGACCAAAGTAACCTGCCATCGTAATCAGAAACCCTGGATGCGGAAGATTCATCATCATCGAAACACCCGCAGTGATCGCGCTGAAAAACAACGTCATCGCTAGTAATGTGTAGGTATTGCGAATCACCTTGTTGGTCGCGAGTACACTCTGACCTGAACGAGATGCCGAGATATTAGTAGGTTGCATGGTATTTCCTCTTAAATTGTTTGTGATGACCTAAACATAACTGATAAATGCGTGAATGCCTACTGGAAATCTAATCAAGTCGCCGGTAGAATCCCGCCTTCCTGACAAAGATCTCATTTTTCTTGTCACATTGGAGAGGTGGCTGAGTGGTCGAAAGCACTGGTCTTGAAAACCAGCGACGGGTTAAACCGTCCCAGGGTTCGAATCCCTGCCTCTCCGCCATT
>CAZUAW010000099.1:0-7644 GCA_964618535.1 uncultured Thiotrichales bacterium | reverse complement strand
TCCTGCAACCGCTGCATTTGTGCGTCCTGCACTTCAATGGATTGCGTGGACTTTTGCGATCCAACTGCAGTTTTTAGGTTCAACCATCCCCATTAAATTCTAGCTGTCGCCATGCTTCGTAGGTAATAATCGCAACTGCATTCGATAGGTTCAGGCTACGGTTGTTCGGCTGCATTGGAATTCTGATACGTTGCGCTTGCGCTAGGGAGTTTAGTATTTCATCAGGTAGTCCAGTGGTTTCTGAGCCGAATAACAACACATCCCCCCTTTCATAGCTCACCTCATGGTAACCACGCTGACCTTTGGTGGTACACGCAAATATACGGTGAGCCTGAATCGCCTGTAAAAAGTCATCAAAATTTTTATAACGAGTGACATTCGTCAGATCGTGGTAATCCAGACCTGAACGGCGCAATAATTTATCTTCAAGACTGAAGCCAAGCGGCTCGATAAGATGGAGGTGACAGCCGTTGTTCGCTGACAAACGAATAATGTTGCCGGTGTTCGGCGCAATTTGTGGCTCATGCAAGGCGATGTGAAACATGGATTAGCTCAAACTGGTAAAATTAGAACTCCGCTTTGGTACTTCTACCCAGCAAATCCTTAACGGCAGTCGCCGGAGACAATCCTTCATAAAGAATCTTGTACACCTCAGTGCAAATTGGCATTTCTACCCCTGCTTTTTCGGCCACCTTGACAACAACACCGGCAGTTTTAGATCCTTCAACAACCTGCTGGATTTCCTCAAATGCCTGTTCCTGAGTCTTGCCTTTCCCCAATGCCAGACCGAAACGTCGGTTTCGCGACTGGTCATCAGTACAGGTCAGAATCAAATCACCAAGCCCTGCAAGCCCCATCAACGTATCGCGCTGCGCTCCAAGCTGTTCACCCAGTCTTACAATTTCAGCCAGACCCCGCGTGATCAATGCTGCACGCGCATTGGCTCCGAAACCCAACCCATCTGAAATACCCGCAGCAATCGCTAAAACATTTTTAATCGCAGCGCCCAGCTCGACGCCAATAATATCGTCCTGCCAGTAAACACGCAGATTGCCGCCATGAAAAATGGAGATTAGCTCATCACGAATTGCCGCATCATTCGCTGCCAACGTCATTGCTGTTGGAGAACCAGAAGCCACTTCCTTGGCAAAGGTTGGGCCTGATATCACCGCACAGCGAGTTTCTTCACCCAACACATCAGCAACAACTTCGTGCAGCAACTTGCCAGTGCTAGTTTCTATCCCTTTGCTCGCCCAGATAATCCGTGCATCAGCGGTCAGCCAACCAGAAATCTTCTCCAAAAACTCACGAATGCCATTGGTGGGAATAACGATTAAATGTCGATGACTGGCAGCAACTGCTTTTTCGAGCGAGGGTTCGAGCGAAAGCGCATCAGGGAACTCGATACCCGGGAGATAGGTTTGATTAACTCGGCTACGAGCCATCTCTTCCAACTCTTCCGTTTCCCGCCCCCACAGCGCAACTTTGTGACCGCAACGGGCGAGATGAATAGCCAGCGCCGTTCCCCAGGAACCGGCACCGTAAACAGATATTTCTGTAGATTCAGCTGTCAATGTTTAGTCGCCGCATCATCCTCAGCCGCTTTCTGCTTCTCTTGTAAGGTCTGCATATAGAGCGCATCAAAATTAATCGGCGCTAGTAGCATTTGGGGAAATCCACCTTTAACAATCAGGTCGCTGATCACTTCACGGGCAAATGGAAACAGTAAGTTGGGGCAGTAGCTGCTCAGCATGTGGCCCATCTGCTCATCATCGTAACCCGCCGCACCAAAAATTCCCGCTTGCTTGATCTCAACCAAGTATGCGATATCGTCTTTAACTTTGGCGGTTAACGTAATTTTTAGCTCAACCTCATAAATATTATCTTGCAGCTTACGATGTACCGAATTCAAATCCACATTGGTTTCTGGCTTAAATTCCTGAGTGAAAATTTGCGGTACGGTAGGCGATTCAAACGAAGCATCTTTGAGATAGATTCGTTGAATTTCAAAAATCTGTTCTGGTGTTGCCTCATCAGCAGACGCTGCGGGCTGTTGTTCATCTGACATGCAAAATCCTATAGTTTTTGATTGATCCAGGCATTGAGTTGAGTTTGATTCACCGCCCCTGCGAGGCGATCAATTTCTTTGCCGTTATTAAATAAAATCAGGCAGGGAATACCGCGAATTCCATAAGGTGCAGCAGCATTGGGGTATTCGTCGGTATTTAACTTACCAAATCTTAATTGTGAATTAAATTCAGCCGCAGCACGCTCAAATACTGGAGCCATCGCTTTACAGGGACCGCACCAAGGCGCCCAAAAATCAATCAACATGGGAACCTGATCGCGAGATACATGCCGCTTGAGTGAATCATCATTGAGCTTAATGGGCTTGCCGGTAAACAGCTGTTTTCGACAACTGCCGCAGACGCCGCCATCAGCAACACGATTAGGCGCAATGCGATTAATTTTCTGACATTTGGGACAGACTAACTGTACAGAGTCAGGCATTGGAAATCCTACGAGCTAACATGTCCAAGCATTGGGTCGAGATCACCCGCTTTATCCATTGCAGCAAGATCATCATAGCCACCAACGTGATGATCGCCGATAAAAATTTGTGGTACCGAGGTTCGGCCAGATTTTTTCACCATTAAATCTGCTTCTATAGAATCCTGATCGATACGTATTTCGTCGTACTTGGCATCTTTGGCATCGAGTAGTTTCTTCGCCCACGTGCAATATGGGCAAAAAGCTGACGTGTATACAATTATATTCGGTGCCCCCATTATCTTCCCTTTAACGGTAGGTTTGCAGATTCCCAAGCCAAAATACCGCCCTGTAAATGCGCGACATCAGTAAAGTTATGCTTTTCCAGCATTCGGCATGCCGTTGCTGAGCGGTTGCCAGAGCGACAGTAAGCAATGACTTTTTGATCGCGGCTCTTATCCAGCTCACTAATACGCTTACCAAGATCACCCAGTGGAATATGTCGGGCATTCCCGATCACGCCGCCAGTCACTTCATTGGTTTCACGAACATCCAGCAATAATGGCGAATCACTGTTCATCGTTTGAACAAGCTGGGCTGGAGATAAATTTGCAAATTTCTGTGTGAAACGCTGAATCTCGGACCAAAGCAGCAGCACAGTCACGGCCACTAAGGCTGCAATTAACCACGGATGGCGTTGAACAAATTCTAGAATATCGGTCATGTGTCCCTCTAACAAAAACCTGCAACGACTCTTCTAAGCCTGATACTGCCTGTATCCCTCACGAAAAAAATAACTTTTCGTGAGGGTTTCAGAAGCGTAATTCAGAGCAGGCTCAAGCAATTACTTAATATTTAAATACTGGCTGAGCGGTTAAAACCCAGGTGAAAATGGGTGCAACTGAGCAACCCATTCGCTAAGGTTACGCGCAAAATACCTGCTGCATCATATCAATCAGCCGCAGTGTTCTAGCATCCCCTACCCGATAAAATACTCGATTTGCGTCCTTTCGGGAAGCGAGAATACCTTTGTCACGTAGAATCGACAAGTGTTGCGAAATATTGCTTTGAGAGGTCCCCACGCTATCAACAATATCTTGAACGCTCACCTCTTGATTTCCAAGCGTGCACAGTATTTTTAGCCTGAGAGGATGAGACATCGCCTTCAGCGAACGCGAAGCCCTTATAATATCTTCATCTTTTTGAAGTAAGCTGTGTGATCCCAGCTCGTCGAGCTTTAGCTCAAAATTATTCACGGTACACTCCTCTTGATTCATTTAGCTCGGATTCCTCCCGAGTCTCCTAAGCAAAGCTAAGCAACAAAACTAGGGCGCTAGCAGCGCTTCTTATTAAAGCTGAGAATAGACTCAACTTATGCCCTCCAACTTACACTAGTCGGATTGCGGTAGTATAATACAAGTAAATCGGTATTTTCTAACATTCTTACGAAGAATTTAGTAAAAAAGACACCAAACCACCCTGAACTTACTCACCACTGATTGATTCTAACACCAGATTCTTTTAGAACACCGGTAAAATTGCTTTAATACTCAATATGTTAAAAACAAAATCTACATACTTTCTGCAGTGCCTAAAAACACATCTATTAACATTCTCACTACTGAGTATAACGGTCTCCGCCGTCTTGGCCGAACCTCAGAGTGAAAGTAAACTCTCGAAAGAAATTGGAGAAATTAACTCTAAAATTCAGTCACTTAACACTAAAAACAAAGAAAGAAACATAGAAATTGATAAGATCGAAGGAAGTCTCCGATCTCTGGATGCCCAGCTTACAAACAACTCCACAAAGCTGACTCGCTTAAACCGAAACTTGAATAAAAAAGAGCAACGCCGCCTGACGCTACAAACCACCTACAAAAACCTGACAAAGAAACTTCAAACACAAAAAAGTGCCATCGCCGACCAGCTGCGCAGCGCACAAATTAATGCTAAAAAAGTCCAGGCCAAATCATTAGCCAGAGGGCAGTCACTTCCACAGTATCTGCGCAATCAACACTATTTTGCTTATCTTCATCGCGCCCATAATGAATTAATTCGTGATTCCCAGAAAAATGCCGACAAAGTTCACGGATTGGAAGCCCAGCTATCCTCAGAGCTAGGCGACCTCGACGCATTAAAAAAACAGGTCGCTCGGCAAAGAGCTGCGCTTAATTCAACGCAACAGAAACAAAAAACTGTGGTGGCATCATTATCGCTTGATCAGAGTAACGATCAAAAGCAACTCGCTGAGCTGGCAATTAATCGTAGCGCGCTCAATGAATTACTTGAGCAACTCCGAAATCAACCATCAACAGATAACGACAATGGCTTCAGTCGCTTGCAAGGGAAGCTCAGCTGGCCGCTCAAAGGAAAAATTACCAAGCAACGCTTGCCTGGCGTTACTATTCTGTCTTTACCTGGACATTCCGTACACGCGATCGCAAAAGGTCGTGTTGTTTTTGCCGGCCAGATGCGCGGTTTTGGCTTGCTTGCCATTGTTGATCACGGTGGAGGCTACATGAGCCTGTATGGACAAAACCAAAGCTTGCTGGTCAAAAAAGGAATGATGGTGAATTCTGGAGAAAAAATATCCACCAGCGGTAAAAACCAGAGTTCCAGTCAAGCCGGGCTGTATTTTGAAATCCGCCATAATGCAGAACCAAGAGACCCCAGAGACTGGTGCAAGGACGTTTAAACTACCCAAAAAGATAGCTCAGCACTGGCAATCGCATACTTTCATTTTTGAATGGAACCAACTGATTTTTCTTTGTTTATGCAACCCGTAGAGGTTTAGAAGTAGAATCTGTGTCCAAATTCGCAATTTCATGCGTATCAATGCAGTGCAAATAAGAAAATCACGTTATAATCATTTGATTAATTATCAAATAAATTCAATGGAGCAATGAATGAAATCCAGATCTAAAATCGGTTTAGGATTAGTTTTAGGTATCGTCTTTGGACTACCTTTGGGGACGGTCTACAACGTAGTGGCGGACAAATCTTCCTCTTTGCAACCTCTTCCCCTTGAAGAACTGCGTACATTCTCTGATGTGTATGCTCGCATTAAGAATGACTATGTCGAAGATGTAGACGATAAGACGCTGATTCAAAATGCTATACGCGGCATGCTTTCAGGCTTAGACCCTCATTCAACTTATCTTGATATTGATGAGTTTCGCGACCTTCAAATTGGCACTACGGGCGAATTTGGTGGGCTGGGCATCGAAGTTGGAATGGAAGACGGTTTTGTAAAAGTCATTTCTCCAATCGATGATACGCCTGCGCAAAAAGCCGGTGTTGAAGCGGGCGACCTGATTATTCGTCTCGATGAAAAACCGGTTAAAGGTATGACGCTCAGTGACGCTGTCGATATCATGCGCGGCAAACGTGGCACTATCATCACCCTGACGATTATTCGTGAAGGCGAAGACAAGCCTCTGAAAATTGATATCAAACGCGATGTGATTCGAGTTGAAAGCGTTAAGAGTCGCACTTTGGAAGAAGGCTATGGCTACTTCCGAATCAGTACCTTTCAATCCAAAACATCGAAATCACTCAATGATGCGATCAAAACCATTACTGAAGAAAATGGCGGCACGCTTAAAGGTGCAATTCTTGATCTAAGAAATAATCCTGGTGGTGTTCTAACGGGTGCAGTCGGCGTATCTGACTCATTTCTGAAAGAAGGATTGATTGTCTACACCGAAGGACGTGTTCCCGATTCTCAGCTTCGTTACGATGCAACACCCGGTGACAAGCTCGACGGCATCCCCTTAATTGTATTGGTTAACGCCGGTTCTGCCTCCGCATCCGAAATCGTGGCCGGCGCATTACAGGATCACAAACGGGCAATTATTGTTGGCAGCGATAACACGTTTGGTAAAGGATCAGTACAAACCATCCTGCCGCTAAAAGAGGACAATGCGTTAAAACTGACAACCGCTCGCTACTACACACCTTCCGGTCGCTCTATCCAAGCAGAAGGCATCGAGCCAGACATCATGTTGGAACGCATCGAAATTAAACAAAAGAAGAAACAAAGCTTCGATCCTGTAAAAGAATCGAGTCTTTCCGGTCACCTCATGGGTATCCTCGAAAAAGAGGCTGAGGAAGCCAAGGAACGTGCAAAAGAGGCTGGAGATAAAGGTGAAAAATCCTCTGATACTACAAAAATTGATTCTGACACTGACGATGACAAACCACTATCGCAAAAGGATTTCGAACTTTATCAGGCGTTGAATCTTCTCAAAGGATTATCCATTCTGGGCAAAATCTAGTCGCTGATGCGGGCACCTCTATGCACTCAATCCAAGATAGATCGTTTGATTGAGGTGCCCGATTTTATATTGCGACCTGTTAGCTGGTTTTTTTGGCTAGCGCTGCTAGTTTGCACTCTCTCTTCAGCTCATGCTGGCAGTATCGCCGTTATAATCGATGATATCGGATATAACCAGCACTATGGTGAGGCTGCTGCATCACTGCACCCTAACATTGCATTAAGCGTCCTTCCTGACGCTCCATTCGCATTGCAGTTAGCCGACAACGCCTCTCAAAACGGCAACGAAGTCATGCTGCACATCCCAATGCAGGCAATGACAAGCCCATCCCCGCACGAATCTAAAATACTCTCGATGGAGATGGGTGAAACCCGCTTCAAATCCCAGCTGCGTAACTATTTGGATCGTTTCCCTGCCATCACTGGCGTTAATAATCACATGGGGAGCCGGTTAACGCGCGATACAGAGCACATGGGTTGGTTTATGGAAGTTATGAATGAATACCCAGGTCTTTTCTTTGTTGATAGCCGCACACATCACAAAACCGTCGCAGCGAAAATTGCCTCTGAATATTTTGTATCTAATACCAGCCGGGATATCTTCCTCGACTCCAAACCCAATGACTCCAAAGAATTACGTGTACAACTCAAACGGCTGCTTAAAAAAGCAGAAGAACAAGGGTTTGCGCTGGCGATTGCTCACCCCTATCCCGAAACGATCAAATCACTGCGACAGTTCATTCCCCAACTTGAGGCGCTGGGACATCAGCTGATTCCCATTAGTCAATTTATCGAACAACAGGACAATCAATTATGCCCAGAGTGCTCATCCCCCTGGCTCAAGGTTGTGAAGAACTCGAAGCCGTAACCATTATCGA
>CAZUAW010000098.1:2745-7652 GCA_964618535.1 uncultured Thiotrichales bacterium | reverse complement strand
GATTGGGAAGATGAAGATGACGAAGAATTGAAATTAGGGACAGCTGAAACCGAAATCAGCGAGCCAACTAACATCTATCGCCTTAACGATTGAGAAACCGCGTATCCCGCAGCACCAAAAAGCACCCACGATATCCACGGCAACCCTAGCCAGCCACTTTGATCCACCTTATCTATCAGCATCACAGCGGAGATTCCCAAACCAATAGCAAGAATCCACAGACCCGTACTTTTGTGACCATAGCGCAGCGTTTCTTCGAGCTTTTCTATTTGCTTTGCCTGATAGTTAATTTTTAAATTATCGGTAGCCGCTTTTTGCACCACATCGTGAATCAGCATTGGCGTAAGCGGCAGTTTTTCCAGAAACTTTGGCAGGTTGGTTTTCAAGCCTTGCACCATTGCTTTGACACCGACTTGTTCGTGCATCCACTTTTCAATAAAAGGCTTAGCCGTTTTCCATAAATCCAGATCAGGATATAAATCTCTACCAACCCCTTCAATATTCAGCAGTGTTTTTTGCAGCAATACCAGCTGCGGCTGCACTTCCATATTAAAACGTCGAGCGGTCTGAAATAAGCGCAATAAAAATAATCCAAAAGAAATTTCTTTTAATGGACGCTCAAAAATCGGCTCACAAACAGTTCGGATGGCAGACTCAAAATCAGTGACGCGTGTGTCAGCAGGTACCCAGCCTGACTCAACATGCAGCTCTGCAACACGGCGGTAATCGCGATGGAAAAAGGCATAAAAATTCTCCGCCAGATAGCGCTGATCGGAGGGTGTTAATGAACCTATAATTCCAAAATCCACAGCGATATATTGAGGGTTTTCTGGATCCTCTGGATTGACAAAAATATTACCCGGGTGCATGTCTGCATGAAAAAAATTGTGCCGAAATACCTGCGTAAAAAACACCTCTACGCCGCGCTCAGCCAACACCTGAAAATTCACCTTATGTTTTTTCAGTTCCTCAAAATCACCCACCGGAATGCCGCTGATTCTTTCCATCACCACAACACTAGTAGAGGTTAAATCCCAGTAAATTTTAGGTACGTACAAATCCTCTGAATTTTCGAAATTGCGCCGGAGTTGCGATGCATTGGCAGCTTCGCGCATCATGTCCAACTCATCAAGAATGGTTTTTTCGTATTCTTCTATCACTTCTACCGGTTTGAGCCTTTTTCCATCTGCCCAGTATTTAGCTGCCAGCCGAGCGAGAATAAACATGAGCTCCAGATCACGGTGAATGACCTTTTCAATTTCAGGACGAACGACCTTTACCACAACTTTTTCACCACTTTTCAGTGTCGCAGCATGCACCTGAGCAATGGATGCAGAAGCCAGTGGGATGTGATCAAATTCAGCAAATGCTGCTGAAACAGGCATTCCCAAGGCTTTTTCGATAATGCCGACCGAAACATCGCTATCAAAAGCGGGCACTCGATCCTGTAATTTTGCTAGTTCAGCGGCATAATCTGGCGAGAGTAAATCCCGACGTGTAGACAACATTTGACCGAATTTAATAAATATCGGGCCGAGGTCTTCTAGTGCTCGGCGAACGCGTACCGCACGACTCTCTGTGTGATCTCGAAACCAGTTCCACGGCGCGAGTTTGTAGAGAAATTCTAGTGGGCGGAAAAAATGAATGGCAAAAATAAACTCATCCAGCCCGTGTCTTAACAAGACAATATTAATTGTCATTAAACGCAGGACCTGTCGAATCGCTTTCATGACGCTTTATTCTCAAGACGTTTAATTTTTGCTTCAAGCCGATCAACGGAGGAGCGGAAATCATCGACATTGGTCATGAATCTTTCGATCTCGATTTTGCTCGGCAACATGCCGGATTCTTCTCTCAAATATTCGCTGGTATCTTGCTGAAAAGCGCTGCCAGAGTTTTTTGCCCAGCCGGAGAACATACGACCAATGGTGCCAATTTTATGCGCCGCAAAATCACCAACAATTTTGCTGCCGAGTTCATCCCAATCGAGTTCGACAGTTTTTAAAATATCTGAAAAACGCTGAGCCAGACGACTATCACCCTTAATCTCCACCTCACCACTAGAGATGGATTGCGCCGGATCATCGCTACGCATCATATTCAGCAACCCTGGTAGGGATGAGCGAATGGTGCAATCGGGTTCAAACTCACATTCGCCCGTTAAATCCACGGCCTTTTCTCTAGGGCTACAGTAGACGGTGAGTTCTGGCGCGGTGATTTCAAAACAAATTACCTTGCCGTTAAGCTCGCCGAGCTGCACAGATTTCTCTGGATCGACTGCGAGATAACGATTGAACGCTGAAGTAACCAGATTTAATAATTGGGGACTTAAATTCATTAGCGCAACAATTAATCCAGCACGTAACCATGATGTAACGCGACCACACCACCGGTTAGATTATGATAATCACAATGCGCAAAACCGGCATCTTCCATCATCGCTTTAAGCGTATTTTGATCAGGGTGCATGCGAATGGATTCAGCCAAATACTGATAGCTTTCGCTATCACCCGCTAATACTTTCCCCAATACTGGCAAAGCATTAAATGAATAAAAATCGTAGATTCTGCTGAAGGTTTTACTGACAGGTTTTGAAAACTCTAGCACCAGTAACTTCCCGCCCGGTTTAAGCACGCGCTTCATCGAACGTAGCGCTGCATCTTTATCGGTGACATTGCGCAATCCAAAAGCAATCGTAATCACATCGAAATAATTATCGGGGAATGGCAGCGCTTCTGCATTGAGCTGCACGAAGCGAACATTGCCGACAATGCCATCATCTACAAGGCGATCCCTTCCGGCGGTGAGCATTGAGCTATTAATATCAGCAAGAACAACCTCGCCATCTGGACCAATTCTTTGTGCAAATTTCCGCGCCAGATCACCCGTACCACCCGCTAGATCCAACACTTTCATGCCCTTGCGAATCGCTGCCTGACTGAGCGTGAATTGCTTCCAGATTCGATGTACGCCCATCGACATCGCATCATTCATCAAATCATATTTGCTGGCGACCGAATGAAAAACCTCGGCAACTTTGCCTTGCTTCTCAGCAGTCGGTACTTGCTGGTAACCAAAATGGGTAGTGTTTTCTGAATCAGACATAGCAACAGGGTTTGCGCACGGGATAGCAATGTAATGCAAATGCGGTGTGGACGCAAAAACACCGGAAGTTTAGAGATCGCTTCTCTGAATCAGCCTGGTGCTGACGGTGGTGTGAGTGTTTCAATCTCTACCGGCAATATCACAGCTGTTTCATTGAACACTGCTTGAACGATGAATGATCCCACACCTGAAATAGTGAGCTGCCCTTTTGAATTATCAGCATTGTTCACCGACACGGTCACACCTGCATCACTGCTTCTAATTGACCATTGCGCTGCTTCAGTACGATCTGTTTTGGTATTGCTTGAAGAGACACTTTGCAGTTTTAAATTAAAGTCGTTGTCATTTGAACGGCTTACCGAAGTCACCACATTACTGTCGAGCAAGAACTGCAGGGTGTCTTTGGCGCTATCGGTAACCGCCGCTACGTGGGGTGTGGATTGGTTTCCACCGCAACTCGCAGTGACTGTCGTGGAGCCAATACTCAAGCCCTTGAGCAGACCACTAGCACTGATACTGGCTACGCTGCTGACGCTGGAAGCCCAGTTGACATTGTTGGTGATTTCCACATTGCCCGCTCCACCAGTATAGCTTCCGGTCGCGGTGTATTGACGTTCGGCATTCACAGCGAGATCACCACTGGTATTGGCCGTGACTGAAATGCTGCTAAGCGTGTCCAGTACGCTAACCAAAGCGGCACGGCTCAGGCTTTCTTTATTTAAAGTCACGGTCACTTGCTTTGGATCGGTCGCAAGGATTGTGCCTTTGGTTGCGCCACTATTTTCGATGCTTGCGCTAGATCCCGCGTTGACTGACCAATCAACCAGATCACGAATTTCTCTGCTGCTACCATCGCTATAACTGCCGGTTGCTCCAAGCTGGGAGGCTTTACAAACATCTACGGTGCTGCCAGCTGTGAGTGCCAGCTGTTGCAAGGTCGCATCGTTAATCGTCAGCACGCTGCTGGCTAACAGATTACCAAACCGGGCTGTGATTTGAACCTCGCCAGAAGTGAGCGCACTGACGACACCCGCACTGGTAATGCTCGCAACGGCAGGATTTGACGTGCCCCAGTCAACTCGTGAAGTGAAATCGCTGTTGCCGGCGGCTAGAACTGCTTGCGCGGAGTAATTAAGCGATTCTCCGCGCTGGCTGCGGTTTCTTAACGAGCTAATCTCCAGAGACTGAATTTGTAACTGCGCCAGTTCGATGGCTTGCAGAAATTCATCAGCATCGCCAGTACAGCCAACCAGCCCAACGGACACTGCCAGACCCAATAAAAAACGCTTAACGAGATTAATAGCCATATCTCAGCCCCAGGGACACGCCGCCAAATTCAATATCTTCATCTGCGAGATAGCTGGTGAACTCAAAATACGCTGAGATATTTTCTGCCAGCGATGTGCGGCGAATAAACCCAACCGAAACGCTTGCACCAGCAAAGGATTCAGAGCCAGGGAAACTGGAGTTGGAGACACTGCCTTCAAGCTCATAGCGAGCATAACCAAACAACATATAGGCTTTGGTGTGCATATCTTCAGGGGATTGCAAACGCAGCGATAAGGATTGCAGACTTGGCACATCAATATTCAATGAACCATTGCTATCGTCATTCAGCGCCGCACCCAGCATGACTTCAATGCCAACGCCTTCACGAAGCCACAAGCCACCATTGAGTCGGCCGAGAACGGGATTAAACGCTTCGCCCTTAATATCCATAAGTCCGTACTGGGCATCGACTCCACCGTACAGCTTTGGATCAGCCGAGGCTAAAAGCGGCAGCACCAGGAGCGCCAGAGAGA
>CAZUAW010000098.1:0-2645 GCA_964618535.1 uncultured Thiotrichales bacterium | reverse complement strand
TACAGCTTTGGATCAGCCGAGGCTAAAAGCGGCAGCACCAGGAGCGCCAGAGAGAGCAGTAGGCGAAGGATCATGTTTTTAGCTCTGTTCACGATTTACCTTGATGGGTCACTCGCTCTTCTCGAGTTGCTGATTTTCATGGCGCTACCTCGGTTTGGAATTGGAACTAGCTGAGTTTGTTCGCTTTACGAGTATAGCCCTCTTCCTTGAGCCTTTGCAGGTAAGCGTTCCAATTGTCTTCATAAGTATCGCCTAGCTCGCGCAGCAAGCCCCAGTCATAAATACCACTGTCATGGGTGTCATCAAAAACCAGCTGGATCGCATAATTACCCACGGGGACAATGTCTGTGATCTCGACGTCTTCTTTGCCAAGTTGCAGTTTTTCCTCGCCCGGGCCGTGACCACGAACTTCAGCGGATGGGGAGTTAACGCGTAAATATTCACAAGTAAGCTGATGACGGGTGCCATCCTCGTAAGCGAGCTCAAGCACGCGCGATTTTTTGTGCAGGTTTATTTCAGTAGGACGCATAGTTTTCTCTAACGTTAATATTCTCTAAAGCTAATTTTACTTACAGGATGTAACGGCTTAAATCTTCATCTTCAACCAACTCACCCAGATACTCATCGACATATTTGGCATCAATTGAAATTTTCTTGCCTGACATATCAGGCGCTTCATAGGAGATGGTGTCAAAAAGCCTTTCTAGCACCGTGTGTAAACGGCGAGCTCCAATATTCTCAGTTCGTTGATTCACCTCAAAGGCAACTTCGGCAATTTTTTCTACGCCATCTTCGGTGAATTCAACATCCACGCCTTCAGTTTTAATCAGCGCAACATACTGCTCGGTAAGCGAGGCGTCTGGCTCGGTTAGGATCCGCACAAAATCTTCCGCTCTGAGCGCGTCCAGTTCTACGCGAATAGGCAACCGTCCTTGCAGCTCAGGAATCAGATCAGAAGGCTTGGCGACATGAAACGCGCCGGAGGAAATAAACAGAATGTGATCGGTTTTCACCATGCCGTATTTGGTGCTGACCGTGCAGCCTTCAACCAGCGGCAGAAGGTCGCGCTGCACTCCTTCGCGGGAAACATCTCCGCCACCTGCGGTATCGCTACGCTTAGCGACTTTATCTATCTCATCAAGAAAGACGATGCCGTTTTGTTCGACATTATCAATCGCACGTTGCTTAAGATCTTCCTCATTAACCATCTTGTGTGCTTCTTCCTCAGCCAGCACTTTGAGCGCTTCTTTTACCTTCATTTTGCGGGTTTTGGTTTTCTCGCTGCCGAGATTCTGGAACATGCCTTGTAACTGACTCGCCATTTCCTCCATACCCGGCGGGGTCATAATTTCAACTCCGATCGGTGAGGCGCTCAGATCAATTTCAATCTGGCGGTCATCAAGGTCACCTTCGCGAAGTTTTTTACGCAGTTTTTGGCGCGTGGCAGAGTCAGCAGGCTCTTCGCCTTCTTCTTCACCAAGAAACCCAACGCTGGCACTTTTGGGCTGTGGCAACAATGCATCCAACACTCTATCTTCAGCTGCTTCTTCGGCGCGAAACTTGACTTTCTCCACCTCAGATTCACGCATGAGCTTGACAGAAGCATCAGAAAGATCGCGAATGATCGAATCAACTTCGCGACCAACATAACCAACTTCGGTGAACTTAGTTGCTTCAACCTTAATAAAAGGTGCGTTAGCAAGCTTTGCCAGACGACGAGCAATTTCGGTTTTACCGACACCGGTTGGGCCGATCATAAGAATATTTTTTGGCGTGACTTCCTGACGCAGCTCTTCATCGAGCTGCATCCGACGCCAGCGATTACGCAACGCATTGGCAACGGCGCGTTTTGCGTTCGCCTGACCAACAATGTGTTTATCCAATTCCTGGACGATTTCTCTAGGGGTCATGTTTGACATCAGCTTGGGTCTCCCTCACCCAGCGTTTCGATAACGATATTCTGATTGGTATATATGCAGATGCCGGAGGCGATTTTCAAGGCTTCCTTAACAATTTCCGGTGCGCTGAGATCGCTGTTATCCAATAGAGCGCGGGCCGCTGCCTGAGCAAATGGGCCGCCCGAACCGATTGCGATGAGACCATCTTCAGGCTCGATAACATCGCCGTTACCCGAAATAATGAGAGATGCGGTCTCGTCAGCTACCGCCAGCAAGGCTTCCAGCCGCCGTAATGCGCGATCGGATCGCCAGTCTTTAGCCATCTCAACTGCTGCCCGCGTGAGATTACCATTATGCTCTTGCAGCTTGGTTTCAAAGCGTTCGTTCAGCGTAAAAGCATCCGCCGTACCACCCGCGAAACCAGAAAGAATTTTACCATTGAGCAACGTGCGGATCTTCCGCGCATTGCCCTTCATAATGGTATTGCCCAATGTCACTTGACCATCACCGCCCAGCGCAACCACGCCATCACGACGCACCGAGCAGATCGTTGTACCTCTAAATTGCTCCAAGACAACCTCTTGTTTGTAGGAATAGGCGGGCGATTCTATCACTGTGTGAACAAAATCCGAAAATAACCCGAGTAGCGGTAGAGAGGAGTAGAAGTTTTTTTAGAAGTTGAGCAATTTCTTTTAGCTTTTATGTTCAGCTCGGACATTGAATGCATTCTCGCGATAATCACCTTAA
>CAZUAW010000097.1:6437-7670 GCA_964618535.1 uncultured Thiotrichales bacterium | reverse complement strand
CACTTTAATGTTTCTTTTGGCATCATTCTCTGCGCTGGCCGAAGGCCAAATACTCAGCACCTCCGGTTTGTTGGAAAAGTCGGGTATTAATGCGTCAATTGATAGTATTGCTGTTGGCCTTAAACTGGGTCTTAAGGAGGCGGCAGCTAAAGGTATGCCGATTAAGGGCAAGCAGTTGGAGCTGGTTCTGGATGCTGTTGAAGACGCTTATGCCGGGGATAAAATCCGGCAACGTCTGGCACCTCGGCTGGAGAGTCTGTTTTCATTGCAAGAGCAGAAAGAGTTGCTGGCATTTCTCGATTCGCCTTTGGGCGTGCGTATTGTTGCTGCTGAAAAAACACTTGCTGATGAGGAGGTGATGCTGGAGGTGATGAAAAATGGGCCGCAGCTGGTCAACGAGGCAAATAAAAACAGTAATCGCCTGAGCTTGATTCAATCACTCAATGAATCTATGAACGGTATTGAAGTCGCAGTAGATATGGCGGTTAACACTTCCATCGCGATGGATATCGCATTTATTAACGCCAGTAACCCACCTTCAAAACCCAGTATGGATGAACTTATTGAGCATCATGAGCAAAGCCGCTATTTGATGACGCCAATGATGGCTCAAATGGTCATGGCGGGGTCTATGCACGCCTATAAGGATTTTACAGATGTGGAATTAAATCAGTATTTGGCGTTCGCCATTTCTCCTGTCGGGCAGAA
Source organism: uncultured Thiotrichales bacterium (assembly GCA_964618535.1). Classification (GTDB taxonomy): domain Bacteria; phylum Pseudomonadota; class Gammaproteobacteria; order UWMA-0217; family UWMA-0217; genus HyVt-560. The sequence continues at coordinate 6,962 of CAZUAW010000097.1, read as the reverse complement.
GTATTTTTTGGGCATTGCTAAAGAGCTAGATGCTGCACTGAAAGCATGTGGTGAAGATTTGGGGAAGCTGGTTTCTGAGAATGCTCAGAGTCCCGTGTAGAAAGCTCAGCATCAAAATCAAAGCTATTTAGTTCTGACTCAATAGTGATTAAATCCGTCATACCGATGAAGGACAAAAGAATGAACCTTAATGTGTGTGATAAAAATGACCAGAAAAATACTTAATTTCACTGTATCGTCGATTCTGCTATTAATTAGTACCTTGGGAACAGGTGCAGAGCTTGCGTTTGTTAATACGGCTACGATGAATGGTGAGGTGGCGATTAAAAGCTGGAAAACCCTGCGCGATGATCGTGTTGTGAAACAGGATCTGGATTATTCTTGTGGCGCGGCTTCGCTGGCAACAGTGATGAAAGAATTCTATGGGCTTGAGGTTTCTGAAGGGGATATTCTTCAACGGATGGAAGATGACGGTGCAGCATCCTTTCAGGATTTATCGGACGTTGCCTGGGAGTACGGATTTAA
>CAZUAW010000097.1:0-6337 GCA_964618535.1 uncultured Thiotrichales bacterium | reverse complement strand
CAACAGGGCAAATTAAATTACCTCCGGCAGAGCCGGAATCTTATTAGATGACGCCCCAGCAGCGCAGGGAATTTACCAAAATAAAGATCCCCGGGGCAAGCCCTCTCGCTGTCGCTCGCCTTTCGTTTAACGAAAGCGGGGTATTTTCGGCTAGAGTGCCAACTGGTAATTCCCAACGAACTGCTCTGTGTAGAAATTCACTCATTAAAGCTATTATCCTCTACAGCGCCGCAAGCGACGGGGAATAGACCCTCAGAGATTTAATTATTTTTCGCCACTGCAAATCATGCAAGTAGTATTGCCACAACTGACGCAATCTACTCATCTCAGACCCCGACCGTAGGGTGCATTTTACGCACCAATAGATCATACAAAGTATATTCGGAACCCACCAGGTATAGCGGAGTTTAAAAACTATTCTTTGTCTTTATTAAAAACTGAAAGTCATCAACTGCGCCATCCCCATCCAACGGAAAGGCAAAATCAAAATGAACAACACTACCTAACCCTGAGCGGGCATTGCCTATTCGAATTCCAAAACCAATATCTTTCAAAATACCAACAGGGTGGGATCCGTTTACATTGTCCCCTGAAACTTCGCCAGCGTCAGCGAATAATGCCGCGCCCACATTAAATAGTCTGAACGGATACCAGTGGGTAAAAAAGCGTTGTTCGACGGTAGCCAGCCAACGGCTTTCTCCGGCTTGAAAGCGCAGCGGATATCCTCTTAACCCACTGTCTCCACCGAGTAATAATTGACTGTCCGCATCGAGATTTTCGCTCGTGTTAGCGCCCAATGCAAAATACAGTAATCGCTGTTGTGAGTAGTGAAAATGATATTGAATCTGAGCGCTGAGTAAAATATCTTCCCAGTCACTTTCTTCGTACCGACCACTTAGACTAGTACTCCAAAGCAGTGTTTTATAGTCTCCAAATTGCGCGCCTTTGCGAATGGAGCTTTTATAAATAACACTCTGCCTATCCGCGCCTAAGTCTTTAAGCGAGAGACCCAACAGTGCGGTCATTCTCCAGCCTAAATTAATATCTTCAGTACGATTTATTTGATTGCGATTATGATCCTTGCGAAAGTCATCTTGCAGGCGTTCGTAACTCAACCAGGGGTATACGAGTTTTCTGTCTTCAGGGAGATTAATTGTGCTTCTGCTTCCTTCCACGGGTGAAAACTCACGCTGATCATAGGTTAATCCAGCTCGATAGCGATTAGTCCAACCATCTTCATAACCGGAAGACCAACCGTAAAAAACTTGCGCGTCTTTTTCTTTTATAAAAAACTGTTCTGTGATGATGCCTAGATCGTAGCGTGAATTTATTCGATTAAATTCTGACCAGGAGACACCTCCCGCCTGACGAGTATCCAGAGAATAAAAAGGATGATCTAAGCCAAATGCATTTGAATTTCCATCGCTATTATCTGAGTATCCAATAGAAAAATCCCACCAACTTGAACCAAGATTTGGGTCACGAAAAGCGATGCTAAGAGAGTCGCGGTCAACCGAGGTTTTGTTGGATAATCGTAATAACGATCCCAAGCCAAGCAGATTAATTTCCTCCAGCTCAAATGCCGAGGTGTTTTTTCCACCTGAACGACTCAGAGAAATGCCAGGCTTAAATGTCCAGACATCCTGAGTAGACACTTCAATATCAACTTTTCCCTGATGGACTCTAACCGGTCGAATTCTGGCATCAAAAAGATAATTTCGATTACGCAGTAGCCTTTCACTTTCTGCTAATTCTCTGCCGTTGTAATAATCACCAGATTTAAATAATAATTGCTTAGAGATCGTCTCTTCACGCGTCTTAATATGCAGCCGGTTTCCCAGGCGAAATAACTTGGTATCGTTTTCTGATTTATTGGTATTAAAAATATTTTCTGCTCGGATCTGGATAGTTCCAATACGCAACCGGCTGCCTTCCAGATAAGCATCATCCGGCACGTCGGCTGGCCGTTGAGCTTGTTTGTAATGAGCTTTTTCAGTAATTCCTGGCAATAAACCTTGATCACTAGCCAATACGTCGTTAATGAAAGCGAACGTAAAAACTAGAACTGCAAACCTGAGAATGGAGTGCAACGATCTATACGTGAGCAGTACGATTTATCCAAATAGGCCAGTTTGTATCATAACCACCTGAGTCATTGCCGCCCCACCAAGAAGCATTTGCAGCACCCGCCATCGAAAATATAACAACGACAGAAAAAATGAAATTCTTTAATATGTTCATAGTAGTGTCCATGCAAAACTTCTTAATTAATTATGAATCGAGTTGCTTATTAAAAGCAGTCAATAATTAAACCTGTAACTCCAGCAACATCACCGAGTGATCAGAAGTTCCAGCTTCTCGCTCTTGGTGAGAATACGAGCAATCTGCCAAAAAAGGCTTGAGTGAATCGTGAACCCACGTGTGATCATAGCGAAAACCGTTGCCACCGTGACTGTACCATGAGTATTCTTCCGCCTCAGGATGAAAATGACGGAAGGCATCAAAGACATTGGCTTCTTCCAATTTACCCAAGTATTCTGAATACCAGAATGAATCACCTTTTTGATCCACACCGTTCACCCCGGTATTAAAATCACCTGCCAGAATCACAGGGTTACCTTCGGCAACGCGATGTAGCAGAAATTTAAATAACTCATGCTTCTTCTTATGCGGTAAATATAATCCGTAAATTTCAATACCCGATGTTTTCAGCATCACCACAGATTCTGGAAAATCTTTCACCTCATCATAGAATAATTGTGAATCACCATGCAGCTTTGAGGCAATTAACACACTATTGGTTTGTTTCTGTGCAGCAGTAACAAATTGATGGCTATAGCCTTTCATCATCAGCCGAGTACGAATCATTGCACCGGACTGATTATTACGAAACTCGCTAAAAATTATAATATGCGGATTGTGCTGATACACTGATTTGAGAATATCATCAGTACGAGTTCCGCCTCCTTGGCGAATATTCCAGGAGAGAATTTTGAGCGTCGATGCCACTGACTATCCCGCTTTCTTCTCGGGTTCTGCTGACGCTTTATCTTTACTTTTACCTTTTTCTTTTTTACCAGACTTTTTAGATTTTTCGATACTCGCCTTTAGCGCTGACATAATATCAACAACATTTTCATCAGCACCTTCATCACCACCAATAACCACCTCTTTGCCCGCTATTTTCTTCTCAACCATTTCCATGACAGAATCCCGATAATCATCTTTTAGATCAAGATCAGAAAATGATTTTGTCAGTGATTCAATCAAGGTGTTCGCCATTTTTAACTGATCATCATCTACCTTCCCATCTTCAATATCCGGCACCTCATTAACATCTCGTAGCTCTTCTGCATACCGTAAACGATAGAGTAAAAGTCCATTTTTATGTGGCGCAATCAACATGACATTTTCCATTTCACGCAACACAACCTTACCCACGGCAACCATCTTCGCCTGCTCTAACGCTTCACGTAACAAATTATAAGCTTGCGAAGCAACCTCTCCATCTGGCCCGGCAAAATAGAGTTTTTCAAAATAACTGGGGTGTACTTCTTTCTCATCAATAAAGGCTTCAATCTCAATCACGCGGGTACTTTTCAGTTTGACGTTATCAAGCTCTTCCTCAGTAATGACAACATACTGATCTGGCTCATATTCATAGCCTTTAACGATATCGTCTTTACCAACAATATCGTTACAACTGCGGCATCTTTTTACGTATTTAACCGTGCCATGATCATCATTATGTAGTTGACGAAAACTGACGCTTCTGACTCTATTGGTGGCGCTATATAGGCGAATGGGAATTGTAACGAGTGAAAATCGGATGTGACCTTTCCAGATACTACGCATTTTTTATTTTTCTCCAGTGAGGGGATTTATTAGATTAAAACTGACTGTCCGGGCTAAACATCTTCTTTCAACCGAAGAAACACCGGCTCCCGTAATGTCCCATTGTCCGTCATAGAAGCATATTCCAGCTCAACGCTAACCTTTGGCTCAATCCAGGTCGTCTGCTTTTCATCATCCACTTTATCACTAATCGGCTTGGTTTTGCTTTTTAGCGGTTCGATCAAAGCTAAAATCTCATCCATCTTCGCTGAATCAAATCCGGTTCCAACCCGCCCACGATAAACCAGCTCACCCTCAACCATCTCAGCAATATGTAGTGAGCCAAACTGTTTTGAACGCCCACCCTTCCCTTCGGTATAACCTAAAATCTGGCAATCAATGGTTTGACGGTATTTAATTTTGTACCAGTCACTACTGCGCTTACCAAATTCATAGCGGCTGTCTTTACGTTTGGCGATTATACCCTCTAGTCCAGCCGATTTAGCTGCTTTAAACAAACCGTCACCATCTTCAATCGCTTCGCTAACTCGGAAAACACCTTGTTTTTCTACCACAAGATTTAGCAACTTCTGACGTTTCCACAAAGGCTCGCGATGTAAGTAAACACCATCCAGATACAAGCAATCAAAACAATAAGCAACCACCGGTTTTGATTTTGACGCACGCAATATTTTAGTTTTACCCGCAGTATGCATCCGGCTAATGATATTTTTAAAATCTGGCTTCCCTTTCTCATCAAGGCAAACAATTTCACAATCCAGAATGGCGTTGTGACAACTAAGTGCCTCTTTAAATTCATGCATCTCTGGAAACCGATCCGTTAATTCGCGCTGACTACGACTGTAGATTTTTATCTCTTTATCGTGAATTACCAGCATGGTGCGAATACCATCCCATTTCACTTCGTAGAGATAATCGTCATCCTTTGGCAGCTTTTTCCTGCTTTCCACCAGCATCGGTTTGGGCGGTTTTTGGTTGAATAAAACATCAGGCGTATCTTTTCTTTCCAGCAACCATTGCTTTTTATCCGTTCGATATAACGCAAACTCTCCCTTTAAACGCTTTCCATCAAGCTTAAAGCGCAAACTTTTGTCGGTATTTTTTGATGCTTCATAATGACCACTTTCAAATACTGTCATCGTACCCGCACCATATTCACCCTTGGGAATTTCACCCTCAAAGGTCAAATAGCTTAGCGGGTGCGGCTCGGTTTCTATGGCTAATCGTTTTACGCCTTTATCGATCGGCAAACCTTTGGGCAACGCCCATGAGCGCAGCACACCATTATCTTCAAGACGTAAATCATAGTGTAAATGGGAAGCATCGTGGCGCTGTATTACAAAGCGATTAGATGAACCCGATGTGGCTATTGCTGGCGGTTCTGTGGTTTTATCAAAGTCCCTTTTTTTGGTGTATTTTTCTAACCGCTCATCGACCACCACCGAAGTTTTTTTATCGTGCAGCTCCACCGCTGAATCAGCAAACTTTTCCATCACATCGCCATGCTCAGCAACAATGTCTGGGACAGTGCGAAGCGTAAATTCACCGGGTCCTTGCAAAGTTTCCAGTTGCTCCCAAGTTACCGGCATCGACACTGTACCCCCAGTTCTGGCACGAGTGCTGTAGGTTGCCACCGTGGTCTGCGAACGATGATTGCGATAAATATCCAGCAGTAAACGCCCTTTGCGCGCCTGCTTGCTCATATTCAGTGTGCATAAATTCGGGTGTTTTTTAATAAATTTTTCCGCCAAACTTTTAACGCTGGAATACACCTCGTCCACTGTCCAGACAGGCAAAATCCGCGTCATCACATGAATCCCTCGACTGCCAGAAGTTTTCACAAAAACTTGATAACCGTATGATTCGAGATGCGTTCGGAGCAGCAATGCAATTGCCACAATATCCTGAAAATCCATCCCATCTGGAGGATCAAGATCAAACACAAAATGATCAGGCTTATCGAAATTCGGGCTTTGCACCTGCATCGTATGCAACTCAAGACACGCCAGATTAGCAGTCCAAACCAGCGCCGCCGGCTCCGTCGCCAGCAAATAATCTATTTTTGATTCCGACCCCAGCTCAACACTCTCAAACCATTCCGGTGCCCAGTCAGGCCGAGACTTCTGGAAAAACTGCTTGCCATCCACACCATCAGGGTAACGCCGCAGTGACAATGGCCGCCCGCCAAGATGCCTGAGAATCACCGGAGCCATCTGCACGTAATACTGAATAAACTCAGCCTTACTAATCTCCGCTTCGGGATAAAGAATTTTATCAAGGTTGCTCAACCGAACCTTTCGATTACCGATAGAGACATGTTGGAATTTTTTTGGCATATCACATCATAGCGATTACAGCGGTCAGGAGAAAATAACTTAAATAGTTTTCTCGCCTTCAAGAATACCCCGTTTAAATGCATCGCCATCCTATCTAGCCCGGATATTGCATGAATTCATGAGAATCTCGCTTAATATATTGTTTT
>CAZUAW010000096.1:0-7673 GCA_964618535.1 uncultured Thiotrichales bacterium | reverse complement strand
TTCAGTCATTGTTCACTTATTATTTAGTAAATTAAATTGTTTGCTATACGAGACACCCTCTATTAAAACTCGCCAGAGTGCTGCTCATCCGCATGATAGGAAGAGCGTACCATTGGGCCGCTAGCAACACGGGTAAATCCCAGCTTTTTTCCTAGCACCGCTAGCTCATCAAACTCTTTGGGGTGGACAAACCTTTCTACTTTTAAATGATGTTTGCTGGGTTGCAAATATTGACCCAGCGTGAGCATTTCACAACCATGTTCGCGTAAATCACGCATGACGGTTTCCACTTCTTCCAGCGTTTCACCTAAGCCCAGCATCAATCCTGATTTAGTGGGAATACCCGGGTGGAGTTCTTTGAAGCGTTTTAATAAATCTAATGACCATTGGTAATCAGCACCAGGCCTCGCCTGCTTATACAGGCGAGGGACGGTTTCGAGGTTATGATTAAAAACATCGGGAGCGCCGTTGTTAAACAGACTTAGTGCAACATCCATTCTGCCGCGAAAATCTGGGGTTAGCACTTCAATTTTTGTATTAGGATTTAATTTACGCACTTGATTAATGCACTCAACAAAATGCGCTGCACCACCATCGCGAAGATCGTCTCGGTCAACGGAAGTAATGACCACATAGTTTAGCTGCATATCCTGAATAGTTTGCGCTAGATGCTGAGGCTCAGAGTCGTCAAGTGGATTAGGTCTACCATGCGCAACATCACAAAAAGGACAACGACGGGTACAAATATCTCCCATCACCATAAAGGTAGCAGTGCCACCGGTAAAACATTCATTAAGGTTGGGGCAATTCGCTTCTTCACAAACGGTATGCAAATGGTTTTCACGTAATTTCGATTTAAGTTCTGCAACCCGTGTTCCGGTCGGCACTTTAATCCGAATCCATGACGGTTTACGCTGGGTTTTTTCCAGCGGTTCTATTTTAATCGGAATGCGCGCCATTTTTTCCGCGCCGCGTTGTTTAATACCTGTTTGCATTGACACTATTAGACCTCAGCCCAGAGTCGAACTAAATTTGTATAGACATGATCGAGTTTTTTGGTATCAGGATCATCTGGCTTTTTTCTCAGTAATTTCTCACGCACTTGATTTAATTCAAAAAGAATATCTCTCTTACCTGTATCACGAATTAAGGATTGCACCCATGCAACCATCACTCGCCGTTCACCAGCGGTAATTTCTGCAACGCGATGTAACGTTCCGGAAGTGTAAATCACCACCTGCCCCGCTGACAGCTTTACTGCTTGCTCGACAAACGGTGTATGAATAATTAACTCACCACCTTCGTATTCATCCGGCTCGTTAAGAAAAACGGTGAAAGAAAGATCAGTTCGGAAATGATTGGGTGAACCCATCACAGGATCGTCAATATGATCACCGTAAGCCATACCTTGGGTATAGCGAGCATAGAATGGTGAGCTTATGCGATGCGGTAGAACGTAACTTTTAAATTTAGGATGGCGCATTAAATTCGACATAACCAGCTCATTAAGCTGATTAAAAATCTCGGACTTTTGATCCACTTCTTGATTGTTTTTAATTCGGCTGGCAGCCATGCCTGCGGAAAGCTTTCCATCTACAAAAGGTGCATTATCCAGCAACGATTTAATTTCCTGCAATTGAGCTGGACCGACAATGGATGAAATAGTGAGCATGTTTTAATGAATGATTAATCTATAAAAAAACTGTATGCATTAGCCGTTAGTGGCATCGTAAGCAAAAGTGCAATCTATTTCGGCACGCACATAAATGAGTCCATTCATACCATCGACAACCATCACTTCCAGCGGTGCGCGCTTGGCAAATTTGCGATGCGGTCTTTGTAACCAGACTTTCGCCATCTTAGGGTTTTGCGGATACGCAGCACCCAGTCCTTCAGCAATGCCTACAATATGCTCGATGCGAGTATTCACTTCTGGCTCATTAGGAAAAGGTTCTTCACTGCGAAAGCGTTCCATTTTCCGAGTCGGCGTTTCAAGCGCTAGCAGCGATTTAATGCGCTCCATGGTCAGACCCCAGTCTGTCATCATATCCATTAAATTGCGCGTGAGGATTAGCCTGTGATTAACTTTCTCTTCGCTCATTTTTCATCTCCGGCACTGTCATCGCTCTTTGGCTTAAAACCCTTAAATGACAGTACATTGGTGGTTTGTTCTTCGTCGGTATAACGAGGACGCTCTTTAAAACTTTTTCCTTGCGATTCGATAATCTCTCGCTCACGTGCAGAAATTAAATTTAAACACTGACGAATATCTTCCACTGTTTCATCTTTTAATGCGCGTTTGTGCAAGGGGGATGATGGCGTTGTATCGCGAATAATTTTAGACAGGGTTTTGCGCATGACAATTAATATGCGTTGCTCCTGATCAAGGTTTGAAATATCCATCAAGCACTCATTTTAGTTAGTCCGACTGGCACGTCGGGTTGAGCATCCACCTGCCCCAATAAATTATTTAATGCACCTTGCAGCGCTTCTTCGATCACCGGATGGTAGAAAGGCAGTTCCAGGGTTTGTGCAACTGTGAGTTTTTGCTGGACCGCCCACGCCAGTAAATGCGCCAGACTTTCACCTTTAACCGCAATCATTGCGCCACCGAGCAATAGTCCTGTGGATTTTTCAGCATAGACTCTTATGACGCCTTTATTTTTCGCCATGATCAATGCACGACCAACTGGCCCCATTGGCATTTCGGCGACAGCGATATCGTCACGGTCTTCCAGCTCAGCCCAGGATTCTCCAACGGTGACAATATTGGGATCACAAAAGGTAATTCCCAGCGGGGTTTTACGTACGAATTTTTCTGCGCTGCCACGAGCGGCATTGTAGCCGGCAATTTTTCCTTCCTCACCAGCTTCGTGCAGAATTGGTGCATCGCCATTCACATCACCAGCGATATAAACCGGCAGGTCGCCCACTTGCATTGAATTTCGGTCATAAGCGGGCATACCGCGCGCATCTAATTCAACCCCGAGTTTTTCAAGATCAAGACTGGCAAGATTTTGACTACGACCGATGCTGATCAGCGCTTTATCAACAACGATTTCATTATCACCAGCTTTGACTCGTAATTGATTACCTTCCGCGCTCAACTCGGCTTGCTCACCCAGCCACAGCGGGAACTCACTTTTCATGATATTCACAGCGGCCTTATTCACAACAGGATCGGTCAAACCGGAAATGGTTTCCAGCGCATCCACGCCGACAACGTCAACGCCCAACCGGCTCAGCGTTTGCCCTAGCTCCAGACCGATAACACCCAGCCCGATTACCGCCATTGATTTTGGCAGTGATTCCATCTCAAAAAAATCATCGGTGGTGACAATGCGATCACCCAATTCTTTCCACGCCGCCGGTACAATCGGAGTGGAACCGGTAGCAATAACAATAGCCTCGGCTTCGATTTCTTCATCGCCCACCGCTAAACGATTCGGTGCGACAAATTTTGCGTAATCGCGAATGAATTCATCGCCAAGATTGTCAGTAGAACCACCTAATACGCGCTCCACAAAGGTATCGCGCATATCGCGGGTATGCTCCATCGCTTCTCCAATATCCATACTCAGCTCATCGCCACCGCTGATCGCGTGTCTTTCCAGCACATTGCGGCGATGAAAATCTTCACCAATCTGAATTAACGCTTTCGATGGCATACACCCCACACGGGCGCAGGTAGTACCCACTTCGCCACCATTGATCAGCACAAAACGCTTGCCTGCACGACGCACTTGCCCCATTGCGTTCAAACCTGCGGTGCCGGAACCGATGATTGCAACTTCTACCTTCTTGGCCATTTGAGATATCCCTGAATTAGAAAATGGCTCACCTTACCAGAGACGCTGCCACGACGGGAGATCACGCAATAAATAGCCGCATACTCCTGCGTCAATTTATGCATCCTAGCCCGAATATTTCATGAATTACACGAGTTCTCATGAATTCATGCAATATCCGGGCTAGTACTCCAACAACATTATATTGATGGAGTACCAGTGTGATCAGTTATGATGAGGTTCTTCAATTAGACAATCGTATATTCGCATGACCATCGAGCAGCAAATCACCGACAAACTCAAAGACGCTTTCGACCCCATCCATCTGGAAATAGAAAATGAGAGCGATATGCATTCTGGGCCTCCTGGCCGTGAGTCACATTTCAAAGTCACACTGGTTTCCAAAAAATTTGATGACCTCATGCTGATCAAGCAGCACCGCATGGTGAATGAGACGTTGAAGACCGAGCTTTCCGGCGTAATTCATGCACTAGCGTTGCACACTTACAACCCCAACCAATGGTTTGAACGTACCAGCAAAGCGCCTCAATCCCCCGATTGTGAGGGAGGCGGAAAGTCATAGATACCTCAACCGATAACCGTCTGATTGAGCTGGAAACCAAACTTGCGCATCAGGAACACACCATCGAAGAACTCAATCAAACCGTGGTAAAACTGCAAGATAAGGTGGAATTCCTCGAAAAGTTCAGTCAAAAACTAGCAGAACGCCTGCGTGAAATAAAACCCGCTGACGCGCCAACCAGCTTCATGGAACAGGAAATCCCGCCGCATTATTGATTTGCACACAATTACAGCAATCTACAGATCGCATTTGCCAACTGACCCTGGTTTACAAACCTGCCCATCTATCCAGATTGCGCCGGATAAGTCGGATTGATGAAAGTCGACACCAACCATCCCTGCTCCCCGAAAATTGGCCGATCTCAGGTCAGAATGCTCAAACTTAACATTCACCAACTGGCTGCCACGAAAATCAGCCTGATTGAGTTCGCAATGTAAAAATCGGGTATTGGTGACGCTGCTGCCTGAAAAGTCCGCTCGTCCTAACTGATCTGCTTCAAAGCGACTATTGACGACAGCGGAACCCGCAAAGCTTGTCCCGCTGAGATCTTCATTTTTGATCTGCTGATTAATCCAGGATCCGGCTCGATCTCGCATAGCAGGTTTAGGGGCAGCTGATTTTTTTTGCCGACTGCCGTGCTGCACAACCGAAGTCGTACTCGAAACGGAGGTCGAATTGGAACCCGAACCAGAAGAAATATTCGAGCTAGAATTGCCACCAATGCTCACGCGCATCGACTGGCGATTACCGTTTTCAACCCGCACAATTGAAATGGAGTGATAACGCCCTTGAGCCGCAGCGGTCGAAATACGTAAATCCCGACCATTCAATTCATATTCAACCCCCTGCGCATTCTCAAGCGGCACCATCCGCGAGCTACCATCTGGCGCGGTTTCGATTAGATGAATATTCGCCTTAACTCCCGCTTTGGAAATCGCATCCTCGATGAGAACGGTATGCCCCTGTGACGAGACGTTAATTGCATAGCCTGCTTGAGTTACAGCCATTAGTAAGCCCATTATTGTTAATTTTTTAATCATTATTTTGCTCCCATCACGCAATGTTTTTCCTGCCTTGCAATACGTTTCAGCCATACCTGAATTGCAGGATAACGATCCAGACTAAAACCACCTTCCTCTGCCACATGCGTGTACGCATATAACGAAATATCAGCGATTGAGTAGGCATCATTTACCAAAAACGTCACCTTACTCAAATGTGAGTCCATCACCGCCAAAGCTCGGTGCCCACCTGCTTGTTTGCTCTCATACTCAGCGCGTCTATCTTCTGGCATACCGAGATAGCGTTGGATAAATCTTGCCACCGCGATATACGGCTCATGACTATACTGTTCAAAAAATTGCCATTGCAAAACTCGCGCTCTGTTTAATGGATCATCTGGCAGGAATTCAGTTCCCTCTGCCAGATAATTTAATATCGCATTCGACTCGTATAAATAGTTGCCATCCGCTAATTCCAAAACCGGCACCTGCCCGATCGGATTACGCGCAAGAAACACCTCACTGCGAGTTTCATTTTTTAAAATATCGATGGGTATCCACTCATACTCAATCTGCAGCAACGACATCAACAGGCTAATTTTGTAGCAGTCACCTGAAAACTTATCGCCGTAAACTTTGTACATGGTGGATACCATAAACTGAATCACATTAATCTCAGCTTAACGTTTAAATATTCGTTAAACTTAGTACTCCAACAATATTATATTGATGGGTGAGCGCAAACCAACGCGTTCAGAACAAGGCATTGCTGCAAAGCCATAGTGGTAACGCAGTGCTGGACGGCGTTGGTTTGCGCCCTTCGGGTGAGCCTTCAAGCGGTCATCTGCGGCCTTATTTTTAATCGCCAGAGAACCACTATGACTCAAAAAAATAAAACCACATCTAACCGCTTGATGACTCACTCACCCAGCAACATAATGTTGTTGGAGTACTAGGATTTTACCCTTTTAACATCATGCGCCACTTCAGTCTGCCACGCCTAGCGCTGTTACTCATCGGCTTATTCCTCTCAGGCTGCGCGCACTTCACCATCAACAACGCCATAGAGACACCAAACCCCGCTTTAGAGGCTTACAGTAACGAGCGAGCGGATGACTTATTAATCGTATTGAGTTTTTCTGGCGGCGGTGCGCGTGCTTCCGCATTAGCTTATGGCGCACTTGAGGCATTATCAGAACTCTCAGTTAACTGGCAGGGAAAGCAACGCCGCTTGCTCGATGAAATCGACATGATCTCGGCTGTTTCCGGTGGCAGCTTTACCGCTGCCTATTTTGGTCTGCACGGAGATGGTGTTTTTAAAGATTTCAAAGCGCGTTTTTTATATCGGGACATTGACGGTGATTTAGTCAAACAGTTTTTTAATCCATTAAATTGGGCGAGAATGTGGTCACCCAATTTCAACCGGAGTGAATTATCCATCCAACACTACGATAATATTTTATTTGATCGCGCCACTTTTGCTGATCTAAGAAACAGTGGCGGGCCGGATATTCTGATCAACGCCACAGACATTACGCTTGGCGACAGCTTTACCTTTGATCAATTACATTTTGACTTACTTTGCTCAGAATTAAATAGCTTCCCTATTTCGCGCGCCGCAGCCGCTTCCTCTGCCGTTCCGGGAATATTATCTACCGTCACCTTGTTTAATTATGCCGGTGCTTGCGACTATCAAGCACCTGATTGGGTAAACACAGTGCTTAAAACACCTGCCAGTGGAGATGAACGAGCATCCATAGCCCGTAAAATTCACACCTATCAAAATATTCTTGAACGCCCCTATATACATTTACTCGATGGTGGTCTGGCTGATAATCTAGGATTGCGATCAGTCATGGATAGAGTCCGTTTTCACCAGCAGAACCCAAATTCTCGTACTTCACAATTACTCAACAAGCTGGTTAAAAAAGTGCTGGTCATTGTTGTCAATGCCTCCGCCGAGCCAAACATCCAACTTAATCTTTCTAAAAACCCGCCCTCCACTTTCGATTCAGTTGATATCGCCACCACAGTGCAGGTAAACCGCTACAATGCCGACACTTTAAAAGTATTTAAATCTGCGGTAGAAAAATGGCGTGAAACAGCTCGAATGATTCGTTGTGGAGATCAGCACTGCGATGCAGAGCCACAGTTTTATTTTATTAATGCCGGACTCATGCATATTACAGACTCGGATGAACGAAATTTTTTGCGGCAGCAGCCTACCTCTTTTTCGCTTTCCAGAGATGCTATCGACAGATTAATTTCAGCGGGTAAAAGTTTAGTATTAGATGCTGCGGG
>CAZUAW010000095.1:3319-7715 GCA_964618535.1 uncultured Thiotrichales bacterium | reverse complement strand
TCTGATGATCATGGATAATTTTCTCAGCAAAGCTGGAATTCTCCACTACTATTAAGAGAAGTAACTTGGTAAATAAACGTCGATCTGCTGTTTTGGAGCGTTGGTCGCTGAACCAATTAACTCGTTAACAGTATGAACGATCCTCAATTGATAATAACGGTTGCGAATTGATACTCTGAGCAACGGAGAAACAATCATGCAGACAAATTTTTTAAATAAATTCGCCCTTGGCGTCGCGGTACTGGTACTTGGTTTTTGGGGCATAGTGTTAATCGTCCACCCTGAGCTGGTGCACGCCAGTTTTAGCTCGGAACCACTCAATCACGCGCAAGCTGGGATGATGGGTGCAGCTTTTCTTGGGTTAGCGCTGATCTCTTTAGTGACTGAAACGGGCTGGATGAGTACTCGCCGTGCACTGGGTGTGTCGCTGGCTGTGCTGGTACTGGTCGCGCTGCTACTAATGTTTGGTCCTGGCACCATCATAGTGACGCCGTTAACCTCAATGAGTTTGGTTGCAACCATTTCGGTAGTGTTTTTCTTGATGATTTAAAGCGTTTTTATTCAACCTGATGATCTGAACCCGATCATCAGACTAGCCTCGGCTCTGGCTCCAGTGCAACGCCAAAACGCACCAATACTGATGCCTGAATTTTTTGAGCGAGTTGCCAGATGGATTCACCGCTGGCACCGCCGTGATTCACCAGCACTAGCGCGTGCTCTGCTGACACACCCGCAGCACCTTCTCTAAATCCTTTCCAGCCACATTGTTCAATGAGCCAGGCTGCAGATAATTTGCTGTGGGTATTATCGTGCTTGAACACGGGTAGATTGGGGTGGTCGGTTTTGAGTTGGTCAGCCTGTTGTTGAGCAATGATCGGGTTTTTAAAAAAACTCCCCGCATTGCCCACCATTGCGGGATCAGGCAGTTTTTGACGCCGTAGCTGACACACCGCATTACTGATCTTTTTGGCGCTCAATTCATCATCACTGTATTCAGCCAAAGTGTCGCGCAGACCACCATAATCAAGATGCCAAACTGGGGAAAGCGGTAGTTTAAGGGTCACGCTTTGAATCAGATATTGGCCTAAATTCTGTTTGAAGTAGCTATCTCGATAGCCAAAACCGGCGGCTTCTAAATCGAACTGGCGATGTTCTCCCGTGGTTAAATCAATAGCATCGAGCGCATGGAAGCAAGACTTGAATTCCACCCCATAGGCACCGATATTTTGAATCGGTGCAGCGCCAACGGTCCCTGGAATCAAAGAGAGATTTTCCAGCCCAAAATACCCTCTGCGAATGGTTTCCAGCACCAGCTGGTGCCAGGAATATCCCGCGCTAACACGCAAAAAAACTGAGCCATCCGAGGTGCCTAGCTCTTCGATATGCGCATCACCAAGGTGAAGTACGACGCCGGGAAAATCCGTGCGAAATAGGATGTTACTGCCTTCGCCAAGAATGAGTTTTGGCAGATTTTTCCAGCGTGCGTCATCAAGCACCTGAATGATGTCGTCTGCAGATTCCAGGGAAACAAAGTATCGAGCAGAGGCGGCAATGCCAAAGCTGTTGTGCGGTTTTAATGAGATGTTTTCAAAAATTTTCATAGTTACAATCAGCCTGAGTAATCCCGCACAGTAAACTGCTCAAGTCTTGATAAAATTTCTAGTCGAAAAGGAATTATACTCACGATATGGATGTTAACGCCGAACTGGTCATTTCGACAGTCAACTATAGAACACCACAGCACAGCTGTGAGTGTATCGACTCTGTCATGGCAGAGCGAGATGCGCTGCCACCGTTTACGATGGTGATTGTCGATAATCTCTCTGGCGATGATTCGCTGGCGCGCATTCAGCAGCATATTGACGCGAATGAATTGAATGACTGGGTGAGGTTAATTGCTGCGCCGCGTAACGGTGGCTACGCCTACGGTAATAATCTAGCCATCCAAAGCGCGCTTGATGCAGGGCATCAGCCAAAATTTATCTGGTTTTTAAACCCGGATACTAGAATATTTTCTGGGGCTGGAAGTGAGCTGATCAGTTTCCTCAATGATCATCCCACCGCAGGTATGGCGGGTAGTCGTTTAGAAGATGAAGACGGTACGGTGCAAGTTTCCGCATTTCGCTTCCCCTCCCCAATTTCTGAATTCATCGGTGCGATGCAGCTGGGTATTCTGGACAGAATTTTTCGCTTTCATCTGGTGCCGATGGATATGCTTGATGCACCAAGCGAAGCTAGCTGGTTGGCTGGCGCATCAATGATGATGAAAGCTGAGGTGATGGATGACATCGGTTTGATGGATGAATCGTACTTTCTCTATTTTGAAGAAGTTGACTACTGCGTTGCGGCAAAACGCCATAAATGGAAGATTTGGAACGTGCCGCAAAGCCGTGTTTATCATGCGGTAGGCGCTGCGACGGGAATTTCTGATCATCGCAAAAAGGCTCCGCGTAGGCCACAATACTGGTTTGAATCCAGACGTCGTTTCTTTCTTAAAAACTTTGGTAAGCTGCGTGCATTGCTAAGTGATTTAGCCTTACTAAGTGGTTATTCTATCTGGCGTTTGCGTCGATTTATACAGCGTAAGCCAGACATTGATCCGCCTTATTTCCTTCGCGATTTATTCGCTAATTCTGTGCTTACCAAAGGGTTTTCAATCAAGTGAATCAAACTGATAATCGTCCTGCTGGTTCGCTCATGAGCCAGGTTCGCAGTGACTGGATCTCGCATGAGAAAGACTGGACTCGTCCAGGATTTCGCGCCCTGGCATTTTACCGTTTTGGGGTTTGGCGGATGAGTGTTGGCAACAAACTGTTGCGTGCGCCGCTGAGTGTTCTGTATCGGGCGTTATACCGTTTTGCGCGCAATATTTATGGCATCGAAGTACCGTATTCGGCTGAGATAGGAAAAAATGTGGTGTTTGAACATCAGGGCGGGATTGTCATTCATGGCGATGCGAAAATTGGTGATGGCTGTATTATTCGCCAAGGCGTAACACTAGGAAATCGCTATGTAGAAGATCCATTTTCTTCGCCGCAGCTGGGTAAAAACGTCAATGTGGGTGCGGGTGCAAAGGTGCTTGGCGCAATCGTGATTGGTGATAACGCGGTGATTGGTGCGAATGCGGTGGTGCTAAAAGATGTGCCTGCCGATCATATTGCTGTCGGTGTTCCCGCAACCATTAAGCCTCGCACTCAGCATGACTAATATTCGTACCGCGCTGGTGGTGATTGGTCGTAACGAAGCGCGCCATCTTGCCATTTCTTTACCGGCTGTTGAGGGTAAATTTGAGCGCATGATCTATGTTGATTCTGGCTCTACGGATGGTAGTCGAGAAATCGCTGCAACAGCTGGAGCCGAGGTGATCGAACTCGATACTTCAATTCCATTCACGGCTGCCAGAGCCAGAAATGCTGGCTTTGATCAATTAGGGGCAGAGATAGAATTTGTACAATTTATCGATGGTGATTGTGAACTGATCCCCGCCTATCTTGATCAAGCTATCGGTTATTTGCAGGAACATACCGATACGGCGATGGTTTGCGGCAGAAGATTAGAGCGATATCCAGAGCGTTCTATTTTTAACCAGCTTTGCCATCTTGAATGGAACACGCCGGTAGGAGAAACCGATTATTGCGGGGGTGATATCACGGTTCGTCGCGATGCGCTGGCGCAAATTGGGGGCTATAACCCAGAACTGATTGCTGGTGAAGACCCAGAAATCTGCGTTCGTCTGCGGCGTGAAGGCTGGAAAATTTATCGCATCAATGAAGATATGACTTGGCACGATGCCAATATTACTAAGCTTTCTCAATGGTGGAAACGCCAGCAGCGCACCGGACATGCCTTTGCCGAAGGATCGCATCTTCACGGCAAATCAGCGGAGCAGCATTGGGTGCGGGAAACCCGTAGCAACTGGTTCTGGGGTGGGTTGTTCTTCTTAACATTGGCTGGCGCGATGGTATTTTCACCGTGGCTGTTGTTAGTGTTACTGGTGTTTCCACTGCAAGCCATTCGCCTGGCAGTGAATGCACCTAGCCCCGTCAATGAGCAATCAGCCAAGGTTAGATTGATGTACGGGCTGGATTGTTTTTTTGCAAAAGTGCCAGAATTTGTCGGCCAGCTTCGATTTGTGATTGGACGCGTGCTGAATAAAAAACAATCGATTATTGAATACAAATAGTGGTTTTCGTGCCTACACTTTCCAAATTAAACTGGCCATACGACCGGTGATGCCATCTCGACGGTAGGAATAAAATCGCTCTGCATCGGTGTAGGTACATTCATCTCCGCCGCTCACCTGAGTGATTCCGACTGATCCAAGCTTGATTCTCGCGAGTGCATAAATATCTGCCAGCCAGTGATTCTCGCTGGTTGGGATAAAGGCTGCTGCCGA
>CAZUAW010000095.1:0-3219 GCA_964618535.1 uncultured Thiotrichales bacterium | reverse complement strand
GTGAAAGCCGCATCGGCGGATACATTGGTAGCCGCATTGGCTGCGTTGAGCACTGTGGTGCCATGCACCTGTTGGAGCCAGAGCGGTTCTACGGGAAGATTGAGCTGGGCGCAGAGCAGAGCACGATTTTTTTCAACGTGAGCAGGCACATCATCCACATGATCGCCTAAATTAAGCTGATCATAAGGCGGTGTGCTCACGCCGCCAATGCGGGTTGTCACGCAGGCATGAATATTGGCAGGGCAGCGCCAGTCGGGATGAATAACGACTGGGCGGCTAATGATGGGTCGCTTTGGAGGCTGAATCAGGATCGAAGGCTTCTTCAATCACCAATCCACCGCGATGCACCCGTTTGCCGAATAATAGACAGGCTTTGCCAAACGCCATAGTGGATTTTTTTTCACACCATTCCCATTCAAAAGGAGAGCTGCTAACAGGAATTTGCCAGTGGCCCGTGATAAACACCTCGCCCAATTTAATTTCTACCGTCCAGTCACGCCACGGCGCATCTTCATCCTCGGATGACTTGTATTCCTGTTCGATTAAGCGGCAATAATTTCCTTCTGTGTCATCACTAACCGTCACTTCATGAAGGATGTGCTCACTGGCGATGCAACTCTCCCAGCTTGTATGCACCTCGGTTGCGGTAGTGAACAGCGCGGTTATCAGTCCCTCAGGAGTGACTTTTAAAGAAAGCGGCGTTTCCCAAGAAGGCTGTGTTTTGGTATCTGCCAGAGTCATAAGTAAACGGGGGTAATTAGTTTGGACGACAACTCTATCAACTAGACCAATCACATGCCATTTTTGAACTCACTGGTGTCGGTGACGCCGGTAGCACGAACCTGAGCGAGCGCGGTTGCATACTCTTTTAAAATGTTCAGTGCATAAGGAATACGGGCACGAAAATAGCCGTCTTCATCTGGGTTATTATCAGCGGCATCCTCATTTAAAACAGATTCAACGTTGCGAATAATAAGCTGCTCAGGAATGTAACAAATTCGATTGTTTTTATAACTGCTCATGCGTAACTCGGCAATCGGATAAGCGCCACCTGGCCCGGATGATACTCCCACCAGCAACGCTGGCTTATGTGCGAATTGCATAGCGCCAAACAGTAGAAACAGATTTTTCAATCCCGCCGGCGCTTGTCCGTGCCATTCTGGTGCAATCACCACAAAGGCATCACTGGATTCAAATTCTTTAGCAATCGGTGCGAGCCGCTCTTTCCAAGCCTCATCACCCGCCCAAATCGATTCATCCCAGAGTGGTAGTGGGTTTCCTGAAAGACTAAAAAGAAAAGTCTCTTCGCAGAGCTTGTTTTCAAGTAATTGAGTTTCTATAAAGTTGGCAACTTTTAAACTTTGCGCTTCAGCTCGGTGGCTGCCGCTAATGATCGAAATTTTCATAAGTGTCTCGTGCGGATAATGCGCCGGATTCTAGCGGTTTCAGCGCTGGCAGGCGAGGCCTGATTGTAATTCTACAGGTTCAATCACCAATCGATCTTGCTACAACACTGTTTGTGGTCGGACTAATTAAATAATTAAAATCTATCGACTATACTCTTGAGTGGATGCAGCCCAAGACCGCCACAAGGATAAAAAATGCTCAGTGAAACGCAACTTTTTTCCGAGCTTTCAACAGACGATATAGCATTGCTAAGTCAATACGGCAGTGCTAGAAAATATTACTCGGCAAGCCCGCAGGTAAACTTAAACTGATGCCGGGGCAGTTACGCAATATTGTCAGACCAGTGAATATTCCACTTGGCTTGCCTTCCCAGCTGGTGGCAGGATTCGAGAGTTGTCAGACACGCTGGCGGATTATCTTTCAAGTTCTGTGTACCAACGCCTGAAAAAATTACTTGAAGAAATGGCATCCTCAAAGACGGGTGAACTGCCGGTTGCATTGCGGCACCGCGATTTAGCAGGGTTGCTGGGGGCAAGTCGGGAGATGATTACGAAATTATTAAATGGTTTGAAAAATGCGGGTTATATTCAGATTGAAAGCAAGGTAATTTATCTATTGAATCCGTTGCCGGTGAAATTTCCGTAGTTGTTGGTTTCGAATTTAGTGTGTGAACTGATTCTGTCAGGGTTTGTCGGATAGACAAGATGGCAACATTTCTGAGTTGTAAGTGAATCCCCTGTTAAATCTAACAAGAAAGTTGGAGAAATCGTTGACGACTCGTGGCGGGTTTGGGACGCTTGTTCATTTGATTCGCTCAGCCCCGTATCACCTTAAAAATACGCTGTCATTGCAAGCCTTACAGCGACGCCATACGCCAGCAGACGGGTTTGATTCAGCACATAACGGAATTGATACGGCGGGCATTGTTGAGCTGAGCAATTTGAAGATTGTCGATACCGACTGGAAATTTGGGCATGGTTATCAAGCGATTCGGCCCCAAGATTTTTCGCTGCTTTTCAAAGCATTGCCGCTGGACTATGGCCGTTTTGTTTTTCTGGATATCGGTTCGGGCAAAGGTAGGGCGCTGCTGTTGGCATCGGCTAATCCCTACGAGGCGATCATTGGAGTGGAGTTGGCTCAAGCATTACACGCGATTGCGCAAAGCAATATCCAAGCTTTTCCTGCATCAAAAAAGATCTGTAAAAATATCAAGTCGGTATGCATTAATGTGTTGAATTTTTCGCTGCCTCCTAAACATTTGGTGGTCTTTATGTATAACCCCTTTACTGAGCGGGTGCTGGGCAAGTTTGTCCAGCAGCTGGTGAGTTCTGTTGCAGCGCATCCCCGCGAGGTGTATTTGTATTATTGGAATGACCTCTACGCAGGTGTGCTTGCCTCTGCCGGACTTAAGGCGATTTTGGGTGGTCAATCTGCAGCAGGAGATGAATCCTGGAGCATCTATAAAATCCCTAGCGCTTCTGAGTCACAGGGAAAAAATTAGGCACTTAGTGATCGTTCTGATGCAATCGTTACCGCAGGTCACTCTGTAGGGCTCGACTGAGTGATTTTTTGTGAAATAGTACTGTTTGCATGAAGTCAAACAACGCATGATATTAACATTTACTAATATAGCGTGCTGCCATACCACTGGTCTGTTGAGATTGATCCGGTTCGGCAGCCGCAGAGATTTAATATGTTAAAGAGAGCCACTAAAAAGCCAGTTGCAAGAAAGACCGCGAAGAAAGCTAA
Source organism: uncultured Thiotrichales bacterium (assembly GCA_964618535.1). Classification (GTDB taxonomy): domain Bacteria; phylum Pseudomonadota; class Gammaproteobacteria; order UWMA-0217; family UWMA-0217; genus HyVt-560. Next base: position 63 of record CAZUAW010000095.1, on the reverse strand, counting down.
ACCCGTAACTAAGACGATATCGAAGTCACCTTCGGTTCATCTAGAGCGCGCCGCTGAGTTGCA
>CAZUAW010000094.1:2482-7726 GCA_964618535.1 uncultured Thiotrichales bacterium | reverse complement strand
GCCTCGCCTGACTCTTGCATCCTCAACTTTGGCTTGCGGCTGTGGAGGCTTAGACCCTCAAGCTCGCAGGTAGCCATGCTGCGCTAACGGCTGATAGGCGTGCGAAGCGGAAGCCGGTCAGACGGCAGAGTGGCAGTGCGGTTAATGTTCGGACTACCAAGAAATCAATGATGCTTGACCGCCTAAGTATGTCGTTTCAGTAACGCATAAACGGCTCCGGCTCCGCCATCTCTTGGGGTTGCTGAGCAGAATGCTTGCACATCGCCGTAGTGTCTAAGCCAGGTGTTTACGCGGGATTTCAGTACCGCTTCATTGTTAGTTGATCCCAGCCCCTTGCCATGAATAATTCTCACGCAGCGCCAGCCGTGATCTTTTGCCAGATGCAAAAATTGAGTGAGTTCCAGGCGCGCAGCTTCTGCTGTGAGTCCGTGTAGGTCGATCTCTGCTTCGCGGCGATATTCTCCGCGTTTAAGTTTGCGCAGGGTTTTGTGCTGGATACCGCTACGGGCATATTCGAGCCGTTCTTCGGCATCGACGCCTTCGCTGAAATAATCATGGCTGAGGAGGTTGTCGATGACCTGTTGTTCATCTTTTTGTAGCTGACGTGGTTTTGCTGAGGGCTTCTTTTTCTCGTGAATGTGGTGATTTTTTGAGACTGATTTAACCTCACCGATGGCTGCACGAAACAGATCGCTGTCGGATAGATCACTTTTTGTGTCTTTTTTCTTGCCCATCGTCTGCAAAATAATTCAGGTTTCGACTATCATAGCCCGCAATGAATATTCTTGTGAGTAATGATGACGGTTATCTGGCCGCTGGGCTGCGCCATTTAGCTACCGCGCTGGCGTCTTTTGGTGAGGTGACGGTGGTTGCACCTGATCGCAATCGCAGTGGCGCGAGTAATTCTTTAACGCTGGAAACGCCGTTGCGCGTGAAGCTCTCGGACAATGGTTATTATCGAGTCGATGGAACACCCACTGATTGTGTCCATCTGGCGATTACCGGATTGCTAAAAGAGGAGCCAGATATCGTTGTCAGTGGCATTAATCATGGTGCCAACCTGGGAGATGATGTGATTTATTCCGGCACAGTTGCCGGTGCCATGGAAGGTCGGTTTTTAGGTTTGCCGTCACTGGCAGTATCGATCAATTCTTTTGAGCCACATCATTTAGATAGTGCCGCGCAAGCGGTTGTGCATTTGGTGAAGCGACTGGTTGAGCAACCGCTGGACTGGAACATGATCTTGAATGTGAATGTGCCAGATCTACCCTGGGATGAAATTAAAGGCTTTAAAGCCACTCGACTGGGACATCGACATAAAGCAGAGCCGGTGGTGAAATCATCTGATCCGCGTGGCGAGTCGATTTACTGGGTAGGTGCTCCGGGGCCGGAAGAAGATGCGGGTGAGGGCACAGATTTTCACGCTGTTCGCACGGGATATATTTCGGTAACGCCGATCCAGATTGATTTAACCCAGCATGCAAAATTACAGAAAACATCAGAATGGCTGGACAGTGGGCAATGAATAAAGAGGGTAGGGGGATGACATCGCAACGGGCGAGGGATCGATTGGTGCCGATGTTGCAGGATCAGGGTATCCGCGACATGCTCGTGTTGATGGCGATTCGCCAAGTGCCTCGGCATTTGTTTGTCGATGAAGCGCTGGCGAACCGCGCTTACGAAAACAATGCGTTGCCGATTGACGCTGGGCAGACAATATCCCAGCCTTATATCGTCGCGCGGATGACCGAACTACTGCTTGAAAAATCACCGCAAAAGGTTTTGGAAGTTGGCACCGGGTCGGGTTATCAGGCTTCTGTGCTGGTACAGTTAGTGCCAGAGGTGTATACCGTGGAGCGAATTGAGCGATTGCATCAAAAAGCCAGTGAGTTGTTTGATGAACTGGGTTACGAGAATATTCATTGCCGCTATTCCGATGGCGGCTGGGGTTGGCCGGAAGAAGCGCCATTTGATGCGATTATTGTCACCGCGGCCCCTGAGGATGTGCCTCAGGAGTTGTTACAACAGCTCAAACCAGGCGGTCAGTTAGTGATTCCTGTGGGTGGTCAGTGTGAGACTCAGCAATTAAAACGGGTAACTCGTGTGGACGATGGTTCCGGCGAAGTTGAATTTGAAACGGAAGCATTAGGCGCAGTTGTTTTTGTGCCCATGATCCAGGGAGAGGTCGAGTAAGTATGAACGATTACATCTATTCTATTATTTTAAGCATGATGCCTATTGCCGAATTGCGTGGTGGAATTCCTTATGCGCTGGCAAATGATATCAGCCCAGTAAAAGCCTACTTTATGTGTACGGCTGCGAACATTCTGGCGTTCCCTATCGTCTATTTTTTCATGGGATTTTTCCATGATTTGTTCAGTAAGATGCGTTGGTACGCCAACTTGTTTGAAAAATTGGTGATCCGCACCCGAGGCAAGGTTGAAGATAAACTAGAGAAGTGGGGCTTTTGGGGATTGATGGTGTTTGTCATGATTCCGCTGCCTGTGACGGGAGCCTACACTGGTAGTTTTGCTGCCTGGGTTTTTGGTATACCCAAAGCCAAAGCTTTTCTTGCGGTCTTGCTCGGCGTATTGATTGCAGGCTTGATTGTGACTGCGATCTTTCTTTCGGGTGCCGAGCTGTTTAGTTTTTTATTGAAAAAGGTTTAGTCCCACTCAAGTGTTGAATCGAACAGTCAGTAGTCTTTTTTTAAGCATCCTGCTGGCGATGGCAGTATTGCCGGGCTGCGTGACGCTGGAAGATCGACAACGCGCCGCAGCAGAAGACCGAGTCAGCTATCGGGTGAAAAGTGGTGATTCGCTCTATTCAATTGCCTGGAGATTTGGATTGGACGCCCGCGCCGTGGCGCAATGGAATCGTCTCCAGCATCCCTACACCATTTTTCCTGGTCAGCTGATATTCCTCAGTCCGCTCGGTACCGCGCAAACTCAAACGGCGCAGCGTTCCCCGGCAATGCCGCAAACATCCAGAGCCAGACCGATAAAACCCTACATTCCCAATCATCGTGTCGATAAACCCAGCCCGGTGAAGCCGCCGGTAGCAAAATTACCCAAACAGCAAAATACCACCACTACCAGTCCGATAAAGATCAGCAAGCCTCCCCAAGCGACACCCCGTGAAATCAAGCAGGTTCGCTGGCAGTGGCCATTGAAAATAAAGCACCATTCCAATGCTGTGTACCAGCCTGCAACCAGTCGAGGTGTGCAGGTGAAAGGACGGCTGGGTCAGTCAGTTTTTGCGGCTGCTGATGGCAAGGTCGTGTATAGCGGCAACGGTCTTAAAGGGTATGGCGAGTTGATTATCATCAAGCATAGCGATGAGTTGATCAGTGCCTACGCGCATAACCGCAAGCGTTTTGTACCGCAAGAAATGTGGGTGAAACGAGGGCAGAAAATTGCCGAGCTGGGTGTAAAAGCGGGTGAAAAAGATGCTGTTTTGTACTTTGAAATTCGAAAATTTGGAAAACCTGTTGATCCAATGGCCTATTTACCTGCGCTTTAAGGGTCTATTTTCAGAGTATCCGTTTTTAAAAAAAAGATAAAAGTGTCGAAAACTCAAATAGGTTAGAAAAATTATCTTAATAAATAATGCTCAGTAGCCTACTTTTTACCTAATACTTTATAAAAACACAGTAGACTATTGAAAAAAGGTTCTGGATAATAGACCTTCATAATCATCGCGAGAGCGTGATGATGGAGGAACTCATTGAATACCAATACTAATACAGAATCAGACACTCAGAGTAAGCCTAAGCCTAAGCTTGCCGCACCCAAGATCAGTACCAAGGCACTGGATGCCACTCAGCTCTATCTAAAGGAAATAGAATATTCGCCATTGCTGACTCCGCAGGAGGAAGTGAAGTACGGCACACTCGCGCGAGCAGGTGATGCTATGGGGCGTAAAAAAATGATCGTTTGCAATCTGCGCCTGGTGGTGAAGATTGCTCGCCGCTACATGAACCGAGGATTAACCCTGCTCGATTTGATTGAGGAAGGTAATCTCGGATTGATCCGTGCGGTGGAAAAATTCGATCCGGATCGCGGTTTTCGTTTTTCAACCTATGCAACCTGGTGGATTCGTCAAACTATCGAGCGTGGATTGATGAATCAATCGCGTACCATCCGCCTGCCTATTCATGTTGTCAAAGTGCTTAATTCATACCTTAAAACCAGTCGCCGACTCACTCAAAAACTCGATCGCGAGCCGACGGTGGAAGAAGTCGCTATCGAAATGGACAAGCCGCTGGCTGAAATTGAAAAGCTGCTCGATTTGAGTGAGCGTTCTACTTCTTTGGATTTGCCTGTCAGTAAAAGCAATGATCGTCCGGTGATGGAGATTGTTGCTGATGATGTGTTCCCCGAGCCCGATGAGTTACTTCAGGATAAAAACGTCATTGGAATGGTGGACTCCTGGCTGAATGAGCTCGATGAAAAACAAAGCGAAGTCATCGTGCGACGGTTTGGCTTACACGGTTTTGAAGCAGCAACGCTGGAGCAGGTTGGCAATGAACTGGGAGTGACCCGAGAACGAGTCCGGCAAATTCAAATGGAAGCGCTGCGTCGCTTGCGCAGTATTTTGATCAATCGTGGGCTTTCGGAAGAAGCCTTACTGGTGGAGTAGACGTTAGGCAGAACCGGTAGGTCGGGTTAGATGCGCAATACCACAACACATTAATTCCCCTCAAAAGTTCACGCGCATTGTAACCCGACGCTTGTGCTCGAATGGCACGCACTCTGTCGGGTTACGAGACGCAGAGACTTCGGTAATCAATTCGACCCAGGTACATGCGTCTCTAACCCGACCTACGCTCAATCAAAGCAATGTTGATACTAGGGTAGTAACAGCGCGGCAGCGACCTTCCTTTTTTCAGCTAACAGGACATTATAAGTTCTGCACGCCGCTGCGGAATCCATCACCTCACAGCCCACACCATTTGCTTGCAGCCAGGCTTGTAGCTCAAAATCTGGAAAAGCAAAATGCGCCCCGCTACCGAGAACGACCAGCTCAGGCTTGTATTCGATAATCGTCATCAGGCTGGTTTGGTCAGCGCTTTGGATGCTGTCGCACACCCAGATCTGGGTGTCTCTATCGGGGAAGACGAGTAAGTTCTTCTCAAATTTTTGACGATTGATTTCAATAAATCCGCTACCGTAGCCGGTGATCACATTGTCCGATGGGCTATATTCTTGGCTAAACTTCATGGCTTTCTGATATTGTCCTTTT
>CAZUAW010000094.1:0-2382 GCA_964618535.1 uncultured Thiotrichales bacterium | reverse complement strand
AACTGAATTCACATCATGAGCGATTCTATCTACGCTTTCCATATTTCTTCCCTCAATGCGGCTTTAGGTGACTGGAAGCAGGAGCAGCTGGATGCCTATCCGCATCAAGCTGAATTGATCGAAACTGTGGCGCTGGCTATGGCTGATTTTATGCAATCAGAGCATGTGGTTACCCACAAAATGCTGGTAGAACGACCGCCTCAAAAGGTACGCTAATTTCCTCTCTTAGTGCTTTCCTGATTGACGCTTTCCGCCCACCGCATTAAAGTCACTCACTCCACAAAAAAGCGGCTCTGTTAATGGAGGAATTTCCTCGAATCAAGCGACTTCCCCCTTACGTTTTCAATATTGTTAACCAATTGAAAGCAGAGGCAAGAGCGCGTGGTGAAGATATTATTGACTTTGGCATGGGCAATCCCGATCAGCCCACGCCGCAGCACATTGTCGACAAGCTCACTGAAGCCGCGCAGCGCGGCGATACACATCGTTATTCGCTGTCTCGCGGCATCCCTCGTTTACGTAAGGCCATTGCCGATTGGTATCAACGCAAATATGACGTTGAAATTGATCCGGAAACCGAAGCAATCGTTACCATCGGTTCCAAGGAAGGTCTGGCGCATCTGGCGCTGGCAACGCTTGGGCCGGGTGATGCGGTACTCGTCCCCAATCCTGCCTATCCCATTCATCCTTACGGCTGCGTGATTGCCGGTGCCGATATTCGCCATGTAGCGATGACGCCTGATACCGATTTTTTCGAAGAACTGGAAAAAGCGATTTCGGATGGTTGGCCAAAACCGAAAATGCTGATTTTAAATTACCCTGGTAATCCGACCACCGAATGCGTCGATCTGGCGTTTTTTGAAAAGGTGATTCAGGTCGCCCTAGAGCACGAGATTTGGGTGGTTCACGATATCGCTTATGCTGAGATTGTGTTCGATGGCTACGAAGCTCCCTCGATTCTGCAAGTGCCAGGCGCGAAAGATATCGCTGTGGAATTTTATTCGCTTTCCAAAACCTACAATATGCCGGGCTGGCGCGTTGGGTTTATGTGCGGAAATCCGGTGCTGGTCAATGCGCTCGCACGAATGAAATCATATCTGGATTACGGCATGTTCACGCCAATACAGGTGGCATCGATTGCTGCTCTGGAAGGCGATCAGTCCTGTGTTCAAGAAATTCGCGACATGTATTGCAGTCGCCGAGACGTGCTTTGCGATGGTTTGACCTCGCTTGGCTGGGAAGTCGAAAAACCTAAGGCGACGATGTTTGTCTGGGCACCGATTCCCGAAAAATACAAAGCACTTGGCTCGCTGGAGTTCTGCAAAAAAATGCTCAATGATGCGCATGTGGCCGTTTCACCCGGTATCGGTTTTGGTAGCTACGGTGATGATCATGTGCGTTTTAGTTTGATAGAAAATGAACATCGTACCCGTCAGGCGTTGCGTGGCATCCGCCAGATGTTTCGCGATGATGGCATCTTGAATGAAGGACAATGAGGGACTGAATGAAACCCGTTAAAGTTGGATTGCTCGGATTGGGCACTGTCGGTGGTGGTACCGCCACCGTACTGAAAAATAACGCGGCTGAAATCGCGCGTCGCGCTGGCCGTGACATTGTAGTGGATTATGTTGCTGCACTGGAGCTGGATCGCGTCAAAGAGCTGGGGCTGGGCGATGAAGTTCGGACGACTCAAGATGCTTTTGATGTGGTGAACGACCCTGATATTGATATCGTTGTTGAATTAATCGGTGGCTACTCACCGGCGCGTGAATTGGCGTTGGCGGCTATTGAGAACGGTAAACACGTTGTCACTGCCAATAAGGCGCTGATTGCGGTTCACGGTAATGAGCTGTTTGAAGCGGCACAGAAAAAAGGCGTCATTGTGGCGTTTGAAGCAGCCGTTGCTGGTGGAATCCCCATCATTAAGGCGCTGCGTGAAGGTTTGGCTGGTAACACCATTGAATGGGTCGCTGGTATTATCAACGGAACTGGCAATTTTATTCTCACCGAAATGCGCGACAAAGGACGCGCATTCGATGATGTGCTTAAGGAAGCTCAGGAATTGGGCTATGCCGAAGCCGATCCAACCTTTGATGTCGAAGGTATTGATCCTGCGCATAAGCTGGCAATTCTTGCTTCGATTGCATTTGGCATTCCGCTGCAATTTGAAAAGGTCAGCACCGAAGGCATCACTAAAATTACGCCCGAAGATGTTAACAACGCCGCAGAACTGGGCTATTCCATCAAGCATTTGGGCATGGCTCGCCGCACCGATAAGGGCATTGAACTGCGCGTTCATCCGACCCTAATTCCAGAACGTCGTCTGATTGCCAATGTGGACGGAGTCATGAATGCTGTGCTGGTGTGGGGCGATGCGGTTGG
>CAZUAW010000093.1:2862-7766 GCA_964618535.1 uncultured Thiotrichales bacterium | reverse complement strand
CGACCTCTCGATCACCCCACATGTTTAACGCAATGACTTCAAACTGTTGTTTGAGCTGTTCCTCAATATTTTTTTGTGAAAGATTCTTTTCTACCAGCTCATTGCAATACGGGCAGTTTTCCTGATGAAATAAAACCATGACTCTTTTATTTTGCTCGGCAGCTTCAGCAATATCATCCTGAAAATCCAGAAAACTGTCTTTAAACCAGGCCGGATATACAGTATCTCTTGCGCCAAGATATAAGCCCTTTGTGTTTTTATTTTCAGCCTTTTCAGCGTGTGAGTTTGTCTCAACATTCTCAGTGACTTTAATGGTCGCCTCGGCAGCAGAATCGGAGTTATTGCAGCCCACTGACAGCCCAGTAAAAACCGCGACCATCAACGCAACAATTGATTTGAAAAAAGTATTCATACGCTTGGCACCAAGTTTCACGATTACACTACATAAAGCATAGACGTTCGTGCATATTAATGCATAGGGGAAGAACTACTCGGCTGTTTGAGTTTTTCATTGTCCCACCAGGCTAGTTTCTCCGTCTCCCCTGCCGGCATTTGTAAATGAAACCCGCGTTCTTTCAAATTACTGATCACCGTGGTTACGTTCTCTTGCGCCAATTTTCTTTCAGGGCTCAGCACTAAATCCATAACAAATTCAACTTCACCCAAATGCGCCATCAGACCATCTGGCAAATCAGAAAACGCGTCCTTTTCAGCAAGATACAAGTACAGCTCATTTTTCTTGCTACAACGATAAATCGTACAGTTCATTGGTGGTTTCCAGTTTCTGATTGCACCAGATGTGAAGCACATCCACATTAACATCCACACGGAGGCTTGAAAAAACTTACAGGATGTGATGGCTTTGATTCGTCTCATTTTATTTTTGGTGTAGGAACTTTCTTCGGTTTTTTATCAGTGGGATACAACATTGCAACCCATTCTGCATGTGGCTTATCACCCCACCGCGTAGTTTTCTCACCATCGGATTTTTTCTTAACCATACTGCTTGTCATTGGGATTACCTCACACGTGGGTCTAAACTTCTACAGATAATGCTATGCTACCGCAACTATCATCACTCCAACAACAATGACCCAGCTCTATTCAAATAGATGGATTTATATCGAAGAAGAATCCTCAGAGATTCCCTGGTTAAAAATCTTTACGCATCAGCAAGCCAAAGAGATGACCGACTGTGAGGCTGAAACTCAGCAAGAGATCTTCCGTGTGCTGTTAATTTTAGAGAAAGCCATGCTTGAGTATTTTCAGCCGGAAAAAATCAATATCGCCTCGTTCGCAAACTACTTACCCAAGGTACACTGGCACATCATGGCAAGGTACAAAACTGATAGTTATTTTCCAGAACCCATGTGGGGAAAGAAGCAACGTGACGGTGTTTTAGCCTACCCATCAACGAAAGAATTTTATCAGCAACTACCCACTTTGCTAGATTGAAGCGCGATCAACTTTAAACAGATTGGCGGTGCCGGCGTAAGAAGTTTCTGACTAGGAACATTAATAAAAGTCCTACAACAAATAATGTCACACCCAAAATAACCGACTTTACCCAAAGCTCCCGATGGTAGCGATTCAGCATTTCAGAATTTGTTAGATCAACCAATCTCCAGTCGGTACCGTCAATATCAGAAAACGTCTGCAAACCCCGTAGCTCTTCATTGCTAAGTGTCAAGTCCCGATATGCGTGCGTATAGAATCCCTTTTAGACCCTGACTTACGCATCTCGGGAAAAGGCGCATCTACTTTATTTTCGTGAATCATGAATGTTCCAGAACAGTGGTTATGAGATTTATCAGGCTTAAGAACGGAAAATTAATAACTTTGTCATATGGCGAAGTTATTACTCCATTCCTTAGTCAATTTTCCGTTATGACTACCTTCAACCTAGTTTGTTCCCGATTGATGACAAGATTATGAACTTCTTCAAATAAATACGCTAAAACATCCCATTCGGATACCCTAATCCCTTGAATTAATAACATTATTAACTACTAATATTCTCTAAAACAAACCCCTGTTTTTAACTATTTGATCGCAATTGGAACGCTTGATCATCGTTTTGAAGCGAATCTTTAACTATCTACTCGATATTTACAGTTTAAAAAAATTGTTTTAGCGATTATCATGCCGCCAGACTGATTTCTCTCTATAAGGATAAGCAAATGAAATTAATACAAAAACTAGCTTCAACCCTTCTTTTTTTAACTTTTATGACAGGATGTAACGCAATGACCGATTCCAACCCAAGCGTCACTATTGAAACCAATCAAGGCACAATCGTACTGGAACTGTTCGCGGATAAAGCACCAAAAACCGTCGAAAACTTCCTTACCTATGTTAAAGATGGCCACTACGATGGCGTCATTTTTCACCGCGTAATCCCTAACTTTATGATTCAGGGCGGCGGCATGAACGAAGACATGAGTGAAAAATCGTCTCGTGCTTCTATCGAAAACGAAGCCAACAATGGTCTAAAAAATGATCTTGGCACTGTCGCTATGGCGCGTACCAATGACCCACACTCAGCGTCTGCACAGTTCTTTATCAATACCAAGAACAATGATTTCCTCAATCACAGTGCGCCGACCACACAGGGCTGGGGCTACTGCGTATTTGGCAAAGTAACTTCCGGCATGGACGTCGTTGAGAAAATCGACAAGGTTGCTACCGGTAACAAAAACGGCCACGCTGACGTTCCCGTCGAAGCCGTGATCATGAATAAAGTTACTGTCAACGAGTAACTACGACTCATGTCCAAAACCCTGTTCATATCAGATTTGCATCTGGACAGGGAGCGCCCAGAGATCATCCGCCTGTTTGCTGACTTTCTCATTACACAAGCACCAGAGGCGGATGCGCTCTACATTCTGGGCGATTTATTTGAATATTGGATTGGCGACGATCAATCTATTACCGGTCTGGAAATTATTATCGAGCAGTTGCACACGCTCACCTCCCAGACACCGGTATTTTTTCAGCACGGCAATCGGGATTTTTTGGTGGGTGAAACCTTCGCCAAGCAAACCGGCATTCTATTGCTGCCTGAAACTCAAATGGTAGACCTCTACGGACAATCCGCATTGCTCATGCACGGCGATTCGCTCTGTACAGATGATATTGAATATCAGAAGCTTCGAGTGATGCTGCGCAACAACCAATGGCAAACTCAGTTTTTATCCCTAGCTATGGATGAGCGCGTCAAGCAGGCGATGGCGTTGAGAGACCAGAGCGTCAGCGAAACAGGGGCAAAATCTGAAGACATCATGGATGTGAATCAGCAAAGCGTTGAAGCTGCCTTAAAACAACATCAAACCGATCTACTGATTCACGGCCACACCCATCGCCCTGCTCAACATGCGTTTGTGCTTGACGGAAAACCGGCAAAAAGAATCGTGCTCGGCGACTGGTACGAACAAGGCAGCGTCCTCACCGTCACCCCTGATACTATGGCACTCTCATCAATCAGCTAATCCGTGCCAAAACTGTTATAAACCCAGCACAGCAACACCTATGACCAACATCCCCGACCTCTCTACCGCCCACATTCTCATCGCTGGCGATATTATGCTGGATCGCTACTGGCATGGCCCTGCGCAGCGAATTTCTCCAGAGGCTCCAGTTCCTGTGGTGCAAGTTTCAGAAACCGAAAACCGCGCTGGTGGCGCTGGCAACGTCGCCCTCAATATTACCTCGCTGGGAGCCAAAGCCAGTCTGATCGCAGCCACTGGAGATGATGAAGAAAGCGATGTGCTGCAAAATCTGCTTTCCGATCAAGGCATCGAAAGCCATTTCATCAAAGTAAAAAACTCCCGCACCATTACTAAACTGCGCGTCATCAGCCACCATCAACAGCTGATTCGACTGGATTTTGAAGATGGCTTTGGCGAATATCAATCCAGCAGTATGACCGAGCGATTCAAACAGCAACTTGATCAAGTCAATGCTGTGATTCTCTCGGACTACGGCAAAGGCTCGTTGGGCGATATCCAGTCGCTAATCACGCTGTGCAGGCAGCACAATACCCCGGTTTTAATCGACCCCAAAGGCACTGATTTTGAGAAATACCGCAACGCCACCTTGCTCACGCCCAACCTCAGTGAATTCGAAGCCGTTGTCGGAGCATGTGCTGACGATGAAACGCTGGTAGAAAAAGGCACCGCGCTGCTGGAAAAACTCACAATTGACGCATTACTGGTCACCCGTGGCGCGCAAGGTATGACCCTGCTGCAACGCGGTGCAGAACCCTTCCACCTCGGCACCCAGGCAAGGGAAGTGTTCGACGTCACCGGTGCTGGCGATACCGTTATCGCTTCACTCGCAACCGCGTTGGCCGCCGGACAAGACTTGCGCAGCGCGACCTCCCTCGCCAACCTCACTGCTGGTATCGTCGTCGGCAAGCTCGGCACGGCCACCGCCAGCATTGAAGAAGTCCATGCTGCCGCGCAAGTGCATCAGCCGCTCAAACGCGGTGTCACCACCGAACCGGAGCTAATGGAAATCCTCGAACGTGCTCGCGCCAATGGCGAACGCATCGTCATGACCAATGGCTGCTTCGATATCCTCCATCCAGGTCATGTCGCCTACCTCTCACAAGCCCGTGAACTCGGCGATCGACTCATCATAGCCGTGAATGATGATGACTCAGTGAAACGACTCAAAGGCGCAAGCCGACCTGTTAACACATTGATGCAACGCATGGCGGTACTCTCAGCCTTAGAAAGCGTCGATTGGGTCGTTCCCTTTACCGAAGACACTCCCGAGCGATTAATCAAAGCGACCAAGCCAAACGTACTGGTCAAAGGCGGCGACTACAAACCAGAGCAAATCGCCGGCGCAGATTTTGTCAAAAGCCAAGGTGGCGATGTCGTAATCAAAGCATTTATCGA
>CAZUAW010000093.1:1645-2762 GCA_964618535.1 uncultured Thiotrichales bacterium | reverse complement strand
TGCCCCATCATTGGAATTGAGATTAAAAAGTCACAATGCTTGATGGTGTTTTGTCTTAAGCCTTTTCCTTCTGCGCCCATCGCGATGGCGATTGCACCGGTAAAATCGTGTTGATGCAGGGACAGTTTTGCGGTATCCGAGGTGCCTGTCACCCAAATGCCGAGCTGCTTAATATCTTCCATGGTTCGGGCGAGATTGGTGACTTGTACGAATGGCATGGTTTCTGCTGCTCCGCTAGCAGATTTTCGTACAACGGGCGTTATTCCTACGGCTGAATCTCGCGGTGCTATTACGGCGTGAACACCGGCGGCATCCGCGCTACGCAGGCAGGCCCCTAAATTATGTGGGTCGGTGACGCCATCCAGAATTAATAAAAAAGCAGGCTCGTCGAGGTTTTCCAGCAATGACATTAACTCATTTTCACCGAGACTTTTTGGCGCTCGATATTTTGCAACGACACCCTGGTGTCGAGACATTTCTGACTGATAATCGAGTGTGTTTTCATCGACTATCTGAATATCGACTTTTTCTTTTCGCGCTAAGGCATTTAATTTTTCCAGCCGGGCATTTAATCGCCCGCCTTTAAAATAAATGATGTCGATTGATTCAGGCGATTTATTCAACACTGATTCAACGGCGTGAATTCCAGCAGCAGTGACCAGTGTTTTAGCCATGACTATGCTTCATCAGGCAGTGCGAAATCAATTTTTCGATCATCCAGATCAACTCGCGCGATGATGATGTCTATACGATCACCAAGCCGGTATACGCGGTTGCCGTTTTTACCGGTTAGGCGATGTCCGACCGGATCGAAACTGTAGTAGTCGCGCGGCAGTGATGTAACATGCACCAGCCCTTCGACGAACACATCATCGAGTTCCAGGAACAGGCCAAACGAAGTCACGCCGCTGACTGAACCGGTGTATTGCTCTCCGACTTTATCAAGCATAAATTCACATTTGAGCCAATCGACCACATCGCGGGTCGCGTCATCGGCACGGCGCTCGCACATGGAGCAATGCTCGCCCAGCTCAACCATCTTGGCATATTGATACTGGAATGATTTGAGTTTGCCACCGCGTACTAAATGCCGAATGGCGCGATGCACCAGTAAATC
>CAZUAW010000093.1:0-1545 GCA_964618535.1 uncultured Thiotrichales bacterium | reverse complement strand
TTTTTAAGAAACTTCGCCGCCGCCACATTGGCCGCGATCATGCATTCCTCAATCATCTTGTGCGCGTCGTTTCGCACACTGGGAACAATGTTACTGATCTTGCGTTGATCATCAAATTGAAACACCGTTTCGGTGGTTTCAAAATCAATCGCGCCGCGTTGCTTGCGGGACTTTTTCATTACCCGGTAAAAATCGTTCAGATGGTCCAGATGAGGCACAACCTGCGCATATTCCGCACGACTATCCTCATCTTTATCGACCGTCATTTTAGCAACTTGGGTATAGGTCAGACGAGCATGAGAACGCATTACCCCTTCCATAAAACGATAGCTTTGCTGCTTGCCCTGCCCATCAAAAATTAATTCACAGGCCATGCAGAGGCGATCTACATCGGGATTAATCGAACACAAACCGTTAGACAAAACTTCCGGCAGCATTGGAATCACCTGCTTGGGGAAATACACGGAAGTACCGCGCAATTGCGCTTCATTATCCAGTGCTGTGCCTGGCTCCACATAGGCAGAAACATCGGCAATCGCAACGATCAGTTTCCAACCATCGTTATGTGGCTCGACGTACACCGCATCATCAAAATCACGTGCATCTTCACCGTCAATGGTCACCAGCGGAATAGCGCGTAAGTCCTCTTTGCCTTCTTTACTTTCGGCTGGAACTTCCTCAGTAAATGCCTCGATCTGCTTGAGTACATCCTTTGGCCATTCATGTGGCAGTTCATGATTGCGCAACGCAATATCAATCTCCATCCCAGGCGCCATATGCGCTCCGAGCGCTTCGACAATCTTGCCGATGGGCTGACTGTGCCGAGTAGGCTGCTCAACAATTGCTGCCACCACAATCGTTTCAGGATCAGCATCGCCTTCCTGACCGGGAGGAATGAGAATATCCTGCGCGATGCGTTTGTTATCCGGCACCACATAACCCATGCCGCCTTCGATAATATAGCGGCCAACCACCTCATGATGCGCGCGCTCCAGCACCTCAACCAACGCGCCTTCGCGACGACCTCGACGATCAACGCCAACTACCCGCGTCACCGCACGATCACCATGCAACAGGCTGCGCATTTGCTTGGGTGAGAGAAATAAATCTTCGCCGCCCTCATCCGGAATGAGGAAGCCAAAGCCATCCTGATGCGCTGTGACTCTACCCTTAATTAATTCCGCCTCAGAGATTGGCATATAGGCATTGCGTCGATTACGCACCAGCTGACCGTCGCGCTCCATCGCCCGTAAGCGTCGACGCAAGCCTTCCTGACGATCATCGTCATCCTGGTAACTTAATTTTTTAACCAGCGCCTTGCGGCTCATCGGCCCTTTGGCCTTGGTTAACATCTCCAGAATCAGCTCGCGGCTGGCAACTGGATTGTCATAATTTTTGTTTTCGCGCTTTTGATGCGGATCCACAGGTGCGGACATTTAAGACTCCTGAAATTGTCTTGATTTAACCCGAATATTGCTGAATTACACGAATTCTCGCTTATCTATTGATTCCACAGGAAATTCTTTTAACTTGCCCGTAATCACC
>CAZUAW010000092.1:0-7777 GCA_964618535.1 uncultured Thiotrichales bacterium | reverse complement strand
CAAAGTAACCACCCGGATTTAAAAAATGCTTTGGCGCTGGCTTATTATCATCTAGGTAATTACGCAATATCTGAAAAGTATTTTCAGCAAGCATTGCTCACTCCTCGACGCTATGAAGCAACTTTTTTTCTCGGCAAACTAGCTGAAATAAACAATGATTATCAAAAAGCTGAATATTGGTATCAGCAAGCGGCCGATCAATATGAAGAATTTGAAATCCAGGCCGAAGCTGATAACGCTCTACTCAATTTAAGTCTTCGTGCCAGCGGTCCCAATGGGAAGCTGGAACAAGGTGATCAGCTTCGCCGGTTTGGTTTTCTATCTCTGGATGCATCGAAGGCTGATGGTATCGTAAATCCTGATGACAATAGTGGTGAAAATGACAGTGATATTTCGATTTCAATACTTGCTGCGGGCAGTACAACGTTGTCTCCTAAAAATAGCGCGCTTGACTGGAAGTTAGGCGGGAGTGTGTACGCTGAAAAATATCAGGATTTTTCAATTTATGATGTTCAATCTTTAGGTGTGAATACCAGTTTGAGTAAGCGTTCAGGAAATCATCAATGGACAGGAAAGTTGGGCTACGCAAATTTCACACTGGATGGTGAGCCCTATTTGAATCAATTAGACTTTTCACTAAAAGATATTTTTCCGCTCAGTAATACAATAAAGCTGGTATTGCAGGGACGTTATATTGATGTCGCCAGCACCGACGAAACCTACCAATACTACGCTGGTAACCTGGCTGAATTAGCTGCGGAGCTGCGCGGTGGTCAAGACTTGAAATGGCGTCTGGGATTAGCCTGGAGAACAGAAGACCGGGCTGATCTGATTACCAGTTTGATGAATGCTAATGACCAAACATTGACAGGTTTGACCAGCTATTCTCGTGACTGGGTCCGAATACGTGCAAAACTCTCCTGGAGCTGGTCAACACGTTGGCAGCAAAAGCTAGAGGCCAGTTTGCGCTCTGCCAAATACCATGACGGGGATTTATTTTTAGCCGAAGCCACGGATTCAAGTCTTACCGAACAATTACGTTCAGCTACAAGAGTCAACCTAAAAGCAGAATTGACGCGGAAAATTTCCGATAAAATAGATCTGAATTTTGGCTGGCGGCTCCTTGATGATGAATCTAATAATCATCGCTATGACTTCAACAGCCAGACTATTTTCACAGGTATGAGTTATTTATTTTAGATGGTAGAAAATAATTAATAGATGGAATTAGTCCACTAAAAATTTACTTAACAGGGAAAATGATGAATAAAATTAAACCTGTACAGCACTGTTTGTGCTCTCAAGTCGTCAGAATAGCAACAGCTTTTTGTAACCCAATTTGATCGAGCGAACTTAATTCAATGGTTGCGATTTTCTGGCGCTGATTTTTTTTATTAGATGACTGGTATGCGGGGTCGTAGTGGGCATCGAGTAAGCTATTTACAAACTGATGCCAGTCGCAGTTATCAATCATCGTGTTCCAATTTTCTACTTGTTGTTTGCCATGACGGTATTTTAATACTCGGACTTTATCTTTTAGCTGTTGCGGATTTTCGGTGAAAAATTGATATTCATTTAATAAGTAGTTCACTCGTTCTTTTACAGGCGCGCGTAATTCAATGACTTTTGCTTTTGACATTTGTGTCCAGAAGGACGCTGGGCAGTACAGGTTACCGATTTTATTACTCTCCGCTTCAACCCATACGCGCTTTGTGGGGTCGAGCTGTTTGAGATCTTTTACCAGCAGTGATTCAAAGTATTTTTGAGAGGGTTGCGGCTTTGTTGGATCGGGGCCAAGCAGGGAGCCACGATGATTAGCGAGTCCTTCCAGATCAATCATCTGTTCGCCATTTTTCTGTAGCAATTTAAGTAGGTCAGTTTTCGCAGTGCCGGTTAAACCGGAGATAATGATTAAATCCAATTTTGGAGAAATTGACTCGATATGACGAATGACTTGTTGTCTATATTGCTTGTATCCGCCTTCAATGAGTGAGGTGTCCCATCCAATACGAGTGAGGATGGTCGCCAGGCTCATCGAGCGTTGTCCGCCACGCCAGCAATAGACCAGTGGCTTATACTCACGGGTTTTGTCGATGAAATAGTCTTTTGTCCAGCGCGCAATATTGGCAGAGATTAAGGATGCGCCGAGTTTTCTTGCGGTAAAGGGGCTTTGTTGTTTGTAAATAGTGCCAACAGTTGCGCGTTCTTCATTATCCAGAACATAACAATTGATTGCGCCCGGCACGTGATCTTCGATGAATTCACCAGGGGAGCGAACGTCGATGATGTCGCTATATTCATCGAAATCAGGGTCTGAAGTGAGTTTGACTGGGCGAGACATGATTGATATTTACGCGTTGGTTTTGGCACTTTGGATGATTCGGTCAGCATCGTGTTCACTTAAAATTCGCCAAGGCAGAGGAATAATTCCTCCCACTTTGTTGCGATATTCAGCGTAGCCATCACCATATTCTTTAATGAGTTTATTTTCTTCCAGTTTTGAACCGAGAAGAAAATAGGCGGTCATCATAATACAGCTAATCAGCCAGGCGGTATTCATGTCGCGTGTCCAGATAATCAGTAAGCCAAAGAAATACCAGGGATGGCGTAAATAATGATGCATGGGTGAGATCACCAAAGGTTCATCCGCAGAGCCAATGTGATTGGTTAGGTTGGGTTTAATACCTAGGAACGCGCCGTTATCGTAGTATTTTGTGCTAATTAAAAAGCCGATAACTCCAGTTAACGCGATAACATTCATTAGCCATAGCATAGATCCCTGCCATTGCCATAGCACATTGCCCGGTTGTAAATACATCATCCAAAATGGTATCAATACACTCACTGCGGCAATTAAATTAAACCCCAGCCGATACCAGGGAAACAATCTTGGGAAGCGCGTCTGTACCATTTGCTTCATTGCCGTAGAGGCAATCAGGCTATGTACTAAAAAGTACAGTAACCAAGCGATGATTAATGGGGTTTGGCTCAAGATTCTATCCTAGTAATGGCCGAGTGAATCCGGTTTGGAAATAGAGTATAGTTTGAGTACAACAAAAAACGATTTAGGAGTTTACATTGCAATCTACCTTTAAGCGATTTATGGGATTGCTACTACTGTTTGTCACCTTAGGACTGACCTCCTGTGGCGCGTTATTCAGCCTGTTTAAGGTGGCCTGATGGCGAACCAACGCGTCGTGAAAAAGCCTATCCCAGCGCCCAATTTTAAAGGCTTGCTGCTAGTGCTGTTTGGTATGGCGTTGCTGCCAACTGCGGTAGTTTCGTTACTGAGTGGCAAGCTGGCTACGCTGCTAATTTCTATCATCGCATTCTTGTTGTTGATTGGCGCTTCCTGGCTGACGCGGCGCGGCATTGATCAACAACTGGACTATCAAAAAAGCCATATTGCAACGCATCCCCGTCCGTTAAAAAAAAGCGCAATGCTCGCCGCTGCATTGGCCGCATGGCTGATTACTGCGGGACTCAATGACTATGGCTTCTTCATGGGGCTGGTTTTCGCCTTGTTTGCAGCGCTGGGTTATTACCTGTTTTACGGCCTTGATCCTGCGGGCGAAAAAATAAGCGAACGCCTCGGTGGATATTCAACAGAAGAACTGGTCGAAATTATCCGCGAGGCTGAAACTAAAATCATGGATATTGAACACCAACGCATCAAGCTTGGCGAAGGCGAGCTCAATGAAAGGCTTGGCCGAATTACGCTTGTGGCGCGCGATGTTTTGGGCACGCTGGAACAAAAGCCCAGGGAACTTCGCAATGCTCGGCGTTTTCTCAATGTTTATTTAGATGGCGCTCAGCGGGTAGTTGCAGATTATGCTCGGGTGCATGACAAAACCGATGCTACATTTCTAGAGAAAAATTTTCGTGAAGTACTGGTGACGATTGAGGACTCATTTATATCACAGCGGAAAAAATTACTCGCCAATGATGTGCTGGATCTGGATATTCAGATCGAAGTGCTGAAAAAACAATTGCAAGAGGATGGCAATAATATGTAGCTGTAGCATCTGTGTCTTTATGCAATTTGCACATACTTATTAAAAACTGCAGGAGCAGTTTGCCGAACACCATATTCAGCAGGGATGATCCAACTTAACAAGAACAGTAAATCTCAGGAATACCACTATGGAAACACTCACCAAGACTCAGGAAGCCGAGGCGCTCCGTCCGCTCCAGGATCTCAAAGAAGATATCATCCCTTACGTTGATGCGGATTCCAGCGACAAGACCCGCATTGATGAAATCCTAAAAGATCTGGATATAGGTGACACCCATTCGGTCATCTCGTTTGGTTCTAGCGCACAGGAGAAACTCACAGCAATTTCAGACCAAATGCTCGAAGGCGTGCGCGCCAAAGATGCGGGTCCGGCAGGCCAGGCGCTGACTGAAATGGTCACCGTGATGCGTGGTTTTGATCTCGATGGCCTGGATCCGAATATAAAGCTCGGCTTTTTTGCTCGGTTGTTTGGTCGTGGCACGAAGCCGGTGATTAAATTCATCGAAGGTTATGAAGATGTGCGTAAGCAGATTGATGTAATCACTAACAAGCTTGAAGATCATAAAACGCATTTGCTCACAGATATTGTCTCGCTAGACCGTCTTTACGATGCCAATCTTGAATATTTTCACGAATTGGAGTTGTTTATCTCTGCCGGAGAAGAGCGACTGACGCGCCTCGATGAAGGTGAATTACCCAAACTACAAACGGAAGTCGATGCCAGTGACGAAGTGATTAAAGCGCAGGAGCTACGCGATCTACGCGCGCACCGTGATGATCTTGAGCGCCGCGTACATGATCTGCGTCTGACGCGCCAGGTGACCATGCAAAGTCTGCCGAGCATTCGTCTGGTACAGGAAAATGACAAAGGTCTGGTAACCAAAATCAATTCCACCATGACCAACACAATTCCTCTATGGCGACAGCAATTAGCCCAGGCGGTGACTATTTATCGGTCAGGTCAGGCTGCTGAGCATGTGAAAGCTGCCTCTGATTTAACCAATGAATTACTCGAGAAAAATGCTGAAAATTTACGCACCGCCAATGCGGAAGTCCGTAAACAAATGGAGCGTGGCATAGTCGATATTGAATCGGTGAAAAAAGCCAATCAAACGCTGATTGCGACCATCGAAGACAGCCTGAGAATTGCTGAAGAAGGCAAGCAAAAACGTGCTGATGCAGTGGAAGAATTAAAAGTCACAGAGAAAGAATTACGTGATGCGCTCGCTGCCAGCAAGGCAAAAGCGCTACAAGCAGATGACACGGCTGGTGCTGATGCCAGTAGCGATACTAAAGGAGCATAACCATGGGATTGTGGGATAAGTTACTCGGAGAATTTGTTGATGTTATCGAATGGACTGACGACAGCAATGACACTTTGGTCTATCGATTTGAGCGTTATGGCAACGAAATAAAATACGGTGCAAAGCTTACGGTACGTGAATCACAGGCGGCTGTTTTTATTAATGAAGGTCAGCTTGCTGATGTTTTCGAGCCTGGCATGTATAACCTCGAAACCAACAACCTTCCGCTGCTGTCAACCATGCAATCGTGGCAGCATGGCGCTGAGAGTCCGTTTAAATCCGAAGTTTATTTCTGTAATCTGCGCCGTTTTACCGATTTAAAATGGGGCACGAGAAACCCGATTATGCTCCGCGATGCAGATTATGGCGCAGTGCGTTTGCGTGCTTTTGGCACCTACGCAATGCGTATTTCTGAGCCAGAAATATTCCTGCGCGAAATCGTTGGTACTGATGGGCATTTCACCACCGATGAGATTTCCAATCAGCTGCGCAATTTAATTATGTCGCGTTTTTCCAATGTGCTTGGCAGAAGCCGAATTCCCATTCTGGATCTGGCGGCAAATTACGATCAGCTCAGTGAATTTGTACTCGAACAAATTGCGCCCGAAATTGCTGAGTATGGTCTGGAACTCACGCGCTTTCTGGTCGAGAATATTTCCTTACCGCCGGAAGTGGAAGAGGCGTTAGATAAACGTACCAGCATGGGCATAGTCAGCAATCTAAAAGACTACATGATGTACCAATCCGGTACTGCGATGCAGGATGCCGCTAAAAATCCTGGTGGCGGTGCTGCTGATGGTATCGGCATGGGGATGGGTTTTGCGATGGCGCAGCAGATGACAGAAAATATGTCATCAAAAGGCACGGGGTCACCACCACCTGTTCCACTGCACGCTTTTTATGTGGCGGTTGGCCAGCAACAAACGGGGCCATTTACGATTCCAGAATTGCAACAAAAAGCCGCAACGGGTGCATTAGCAACGACCACACTGGTATGGGCTGATGGCATGGCTGATTGGCGACCCGCAGGTGAGGCAGCTGCGCTACAAGGCGTGTTTAAATCAACTCCCCCACCCATTCCATCACAACCCATTCCTAAAGTTTGAACCAGTGGCAGGAGATTTTAGGGGCATGACAGAGTAGTAGATGTTTTTAGCTTAAGGGCCATTCAGGGCAGGGCGCGTCCGATAATCAATGAATAATAACAACACCGAATGGGAGCAATTCCCCTGCGATAGCTGCGGGGCAACGCTAAGGTTTCAGCCTGGCATCCAATCGCTGGCGTGCGGTCACTGCGGACATGCTAATCCGATTGATGATGTTCCTTTGGGCGTTGATGAGCTGGATTATGAAGCAACCATACGCAGACTATCAGTCAACATTGAATCCGGTTCGGAAATTATCGTGCATTGCGATGATTGCGGCGTAGAGTATCGTCTCGAAGAAAACATTCACGCAGACAACTGCGAGTTTTGTGGAGCCACCGTGGTGGCAGAAACTTCGCAACATCGGCAGCTGGAACCGCAAGGCGTTCTGCCATTTAGTATTACACAGGATCAGGCAGATCAATCATTCACCCAATGGCTGGGGACACTCTGGCTAGCGCCACGCGGGCTGAAAAAGTATGCTCGTCATAAGCGTAAGCTTTCCGGCATTTACATCCCTTATTGGACGTTTGACAGCGATTCTCAAGCAGCTTATCAAGGCCAACGTGGTACTTACTACCAAGTACCAGAACGTGTCGTACAAGTGGTTAACGGCAGACGGCAAGTCGTTACGCGGATGGTTACCCGAGTGCGTTGGACGCCAGTAGCAGGACGAGTCTCCCGATCTTTTGATGATTTACTGGTTGAGGCAAGTTTCAGCCTGCCAAGAAAAATACTCAAAAAACTCAATAGCTGGAATCTCTCCTCGCTAAAAAAATTCAAGCGTTCATATTTAAGTGGATTTAAAAGCGAAATGTATCAAGGCGGCCCACGACAAGGTTACGCCGAAGCTGAGAATATCATGGAAGAAGTATTGCGAAACGATGTTGCCAGAGACATTGGCGGTGACTTACAACGAATTTCGCACATGCGCAGTGCCCATCAAGATGTACAGTTCAAGCACATATTGTTACCTATCTGGGTTGCTGCCTATCAATATCGCGGCAAGAGTTTTCGTTTTGTCGTCAATGGTCAGACTGGAGAAGTGCAGGGCGAACGCCCCTTTAGCATCTGGAAAATACTCTCACTCATAATACTAGCCGGTGTTATGGCTGTTGGTTTCTTCTGGTTCGCAGAAAACAGCGGCATGATGAATCAGATCCCGCAGCACTCAACCACGCCATCATCGCCGTGGGAAAGTTATCAGCGATACTAGAAATTTTTAAGAGCCTGTTATTCTAGTGGGTGCTTGTTAGTATCTAACCCAGATATTGCATGAATTACACGAGTTCTCGCTTATCTATTGATTCCAC
>CAZUAW010000091.1:0-7828 GCA_964618535.1 uncultured Thiotrichales bacterium | reverse complement strand
AGAGTGATTCTCGAAAAGAACAAAATTATTTTCATATTTCCAGTCATAATTCTAGTTATGGGTAACTAAAGTGCTTCTACAATTCGGGCTTGCAGTGTTGTTTTTATGTTTGGCAGCCCACTATTAGCGCGTGCGGTTGCCGAGAAGATAAAAAATTTCTGGGTGATTCTGCTATCCATTCCATCCATCTCTTGCTCTCCCACCAAACCGATCATATAGCGTGGTGCATCATGCAATTGCAGTTGGGTAATTTCGTTTTGTGACAAACGGACATTGGCGGGTACATTTTGACTATCGTTGATGGCTACCGAAGCCCCACCCGTCCAAGCGTCAGTGGCTTCCCATGGCTGAGATGCCGCATTGGTATCTACCGGATATAGACCTGGTGCCGCGTTGTTACCGGTTGCGCGGTAAAAAGCCAGCACCTTAGGGTCGCTGTTTAAATGTCTACGGGAAATTTTTAAGGCGAGTTCCGCCGCCTCAAAGGAGCGTAATTTCTCACGAGCATTGCCGGAAATTTTCTCCTGTAACGCAACATTTTTAACCATCGCGACACCCACCAGCGTCATCACGATGAGAAAAAACAAACCCGCTACCAGAACCACGCCAGATTGTCTGTGTTGACTAAAACCTGTTTGATGCATTTGATGATTACCCATTTGAAATATTTTTCAGCGTGATAGTGGTATTAAAAACAAATCTCATGCGTCGATCTCCAGGATTTGTGGTGGTCACACCGTTGTAGGTATATGCCATAGGCCCCGTTGTCACCCTGTCTCTGCTGCGAACCAAAAACGTTATTCTGAGATTCACTACGGTTGAAAAATCGGTTACGGAATCAGCGTCAACATAGAAATTAGCGGCTTGATCAGCGTCTGAGTCCACTCCGTAAAGCAGCTGTAGATTTTCTACTCCATCCGCAATGGTTATTCGGCTACCAGCACCGAGGGCGCCAGGCTCGCAGAACAATTGGTTATCATCAGAGATACCAAAAACCATTGGAAAAACATCATTTGGAAAGGCGGGGTCAGCACTAGGAAGCGCATTACCAATACAATCTAGTACCAGACTGTCATCAGAATTCCCCTGGTAGCGAACAACAAACCAGTCGGTATTGTCTTTGATGTCATTACTGGTATCGCTGTCGTTATTGGTCGCGGTAATTGCTGCTCCTGCAGTAAAAGCACCTGCGGCCAAAAATACGCTGCCCGGAGAAGCATTGGGGTCAGCAATATAGCCCGTCATCTGCGCAGTGTTGGTCATGATTGAAATCGCAGTACGACCATTTTCCTGCAGCCGAAAAACAGCATTGTTGCTGCGCTGACTCTGTTTTGAATTAATGTAAATCTGAGTCACCCCCGCCATCACGATCAACCCCAGCGTTGCAGAGATCATCAACTCAACCATGCTGACGCCCCGCTGGGATGAGCGGGAGGAGGAAACTGTTTTTTCCATAGCGTTATTCATGGCTGAAAACTGGTGCTAAAACGTAACAATCCACTACCAGTGCGATCATCCAGCCACCAGACTTTCACAGCGGCAATGCTGCCGATGCCATCACAGCCAGTGGCAGCACTGTTTGTACCGTCCTCAGGCGTACTGTCTACACAGACGGTTCCTTGCCCAGAGGGCAGCGTTGCAGCTAAAGCAAGATTCCAGTCAAACGCATCATTGTTGGCTAAATCAGTACTACTACAGCCCGTCGTTGTCAGGCAATTAGCAACTCTTTGGGGGTCGGGCAGACCGTTGTAATCAGCATTTTCGACACCCGGCTGATTGGCGCGCATTCTGGCAATCATGTCTTGTGAAAAAATGCTCGCCTGAGTGCGAAAGTAGGCGGATTGATTCATGCGCGTAGAGAGTGTTTCCAGCCGCGCCAAACCCAGCAATCCAATTGACAGCACTACCATGCTGACCAAAATTTCCACCATTGAGAATCCATTCTCTGTATTCAATTAATATCCCTCACGAATCAGGAGCAGCTCACGTTTGTCGGTGAGCCAGCCCCATCATCCACAATTTTATCGCCATCAGTGTCCTGTAGATAATCAACGAATCCTGTCGTTGCTAATCTCAATCCACGCGCACTGTTCACTCCCCGTTGATCGCAGAGCGTCATTGCACCACTGCCTGCCTGTACCATCCCAATTGCCGAATAAGTCACTCTATTGGATGCTGTTACAGTGGTTGCGCCACCAAGCTGATTAAACACCTTCAAGACTGAATCAACTCCGGAATCAACCACACCATCCCGATCAGCATCGGTAAAAATCATCCAGCCACTTTGCCAGGTGGTTCCTCCCGAGCAACTCGTAAAGTTACTGGTCGGGCACAATGAAATCCCCTGTGCACGCGATATTGCTTCACTGCGAGCAGCGTAAAAACTGTGCGATAGAGCATTGAGCGAGGTGCTTTGGCGATTATTTCTGACCATATCCAACATGCCAGGAATCGCAATAGTGACCGTTAACATCATGATCGTCATTGCTGCGACCAATTCAATCAGCGTAAATCCCGCCTGAGGACCTCGTTTGTTCAAACATTTAGTATTCATGCGCTTGCTTTTTATTGTTATGGCGCTTATCGACGAAGATAACAGCCTGCTAAATGCTGTAGAACAACTTTAAGCTTTAGCTAGGTAATATTTCAGATGACGGGGTATATTTTTCTTGAGCTGTAAAAATTGCGGTATGAGTGGCCTTTCAGGTCATGTGCCGTTGGATGATTGGTTTCCACAACTCTCCGCTTTTAGCTATCACCCACCAGTTTCTTGAACACACTCAATTGTGATGCCTTCTTATCAAACGTAACAGTCAGCTCACAACCAGAGGCTTTATTACTGAATCCAATCAATTTATTCTGGTCGCTGCTTTAACCCCAAATGCTGATAGGCGCGATTCGTTGCGGTTCTGCCGCGCGGGGTACGCATAATGAAGCCTTGCTGGATTAGGTAAGGTTCGATGACGTCTTCGATAGTCCCCCGCTCTTCTCCTATGGCGGCAGCGAGGGAATCTACACCAACTGGGCCACCGTCAAATTTGTCGATGATTGCTGAGAGTAGGCGTCGATCCATATGGTCAAACCCGTGTAGATCAACTTTAAGTAAATCCAGTGCTTTGTCGGCAATCTCTCCGATAATTCTGCCGTCGGCTTTAACTTCGGCATAGTCTCGTACACGGCGGAGCAAGCGGTTGGCAATTCTGGGAGTGCCGCGCGAGCGTTTGGCTATTTCGGCACAGCCTTCGGGGCTGGCTTCCAAACCTAAAATTTTGGCTGACCGGATAACAATCTGAGTTAATTCTTCACGCGAGTAAAATTCCAGCCGTTGCACAATGCCGAATCGGTCTCTGAGCGGTGAGGTCAATAGACCTGCGCGGGTAGTTGCCCCTACCAAAGTGAATGGCGGTAGATCGAGTTTGATCGAGCGCGCTGATGGCCCTTCACCGATCATGATATCGAGCTGAAAATCTTCCAGTGCTGGATAGAGAATTTCTTCGACGACCGGACTGAGGCGATGAATCTCATCAACGAACAGCACATCGCCTTCTTCCAGATTGGTCAGTATGGCCGCCAGATCACCGGCTTTTTCCAGTACCGGACCAGAAGTCTGGCGCAAGCTGGCGTTCATCTCATGAGCGACGATATGTGCGAGCGTGGTTTTGCCGAGTCCTGGTGGCCCGAAAATCAGGACATGATCGAGCGATTCGTTGCGCCCTCGTGCAGCGCTGATGAAGATATCCATCTGCTCTTTGACGGTGGGTTGGCCAATATAATCCACCAGTCGACGCGGACGAATATTCTGCTCAATCACCGCCTCATCAATACGCGGATCAGGATCGACTAATTCATCACGACTCATATCGAGCCTTTCAGTGCCAACCGAATAAGTTCTTCGCTAGCCAGCCCCGGCGCAGAGATTTTGCGTACCATGCGGCTGGCTTCTGCTGGCTTGTAACCCAGAGCCATCAGTGCTTCTGTGGCTTCAGCAACGGGGTCGTTTGCTTTCCCGGTGGCGCTATCGGCAACAGTTTCTGTACCCAGATCAAGCGCCTTCTCCATACGGTCGCGCATCTCGATAATCAGGCGTTCAGCAGTCTTCTTACCGATACCTGGAATACGCACCAATGCAGCCTGATCAGCCGTTAGTATGCAGGCTTTAAACTCAGCAGGACTCATACTGGAAAGTACCGCCAGCGCCATTTTCGCACCAATACCATTGACCTTGAGCAGCAACCGAAACAAGGTGCGTTCAGCATGGGTAAGGAAGCCGTAAAGAATTTGTGCATCTTCGCGCACGTAGAAATGAATGATCAACGTGACTGGCTCACCCAGCGCCGGTAGATCATAAATGGTAGACATTGGCGCTTCGACTTCGTAGCCAACGCCATTCACATCAATCAGCAAAGTAGGAGCCGCTTTGCCAATGAGTTGGCCACGAATTTGGCCGATCATTGCACCACTCCGGCTTTTGCCAGTCGCTTGGCAGACTCTCGCAAATGCGCATGACACAGCGCCACCGCCAAAGCATCAGCGGCATCGGCCTGTAGCGTTTCTTTCAGATTCAACATAATTCGCACCATGTGTTCGACCTGTTTTTTATCAGCCGCGCCGGTACCGACTACCGCTTGCTTGATATACCGAGGGGTGTATTCAGCGACGACTAATCCCTGCTCAACACCGGCGCAAATAGCGGCACCACGTGCCTGACCCAGCTTCAAAGCTGAACCTGCACTTTTAGCCACAAAGACTTCTTCAACCGCCATCTCAATCGGCTGAGTTTGCTCTATCACCGCGCTCACTTCACGAAAAATTAAACCGAGCTTTTCCGGTAAGGTTTTTTTATCGACTTTGATAAATCCGCTGGCGATGTGCTTGCTATAGCGGCCATCGCTGTCGATGACTCCATAGCCGGTAAATCTCGATCCTGGATCAATGCCGAGTATGCGGATCAACCAGCAGCCTCTAACGCTTCTTCGGGAATATCAGCATTGGT
Source organism: uncultured Thiotrichales bacterium (assembly GCA_964618535.1). Taxonomy (GTDB): domain Bacteria; phylum Pseudomonadota; class Gammaproteobacteria; order UWMA-0217; family UWMA-0217; genus HyVt-560. The sequence goes on along the minus strand of CAZUAW010000091.1, from coordinate 2,835 downwards.
GAAGACCTCTTGCACGTCATCTAGGTCTTCTAAAATATCAACAATGCGGAGGATTTTTTCACCATCTTCGGCACTCACTTCGGTGAGAATATCGGGTCGCATGGTGACCTCGGAGCCGACCGGTTCCAAACCAGCGGCCTCAATCGCATCTTTCACATCCTGATAACTCTCAGGAGAAGTCAGCACATCCATTGAGCTGTCATCATGGCTGACTACATCATCGGCTCCGGCTTCGAGTGCCGTATCCATAACTGCTTCTTCATCGGCTCCCGGAGCAAAACTGATAATGCCGGTTTTGATAAACAAATACGCAACGGAGCCATCAGTGCCTAGATTACCACCCGATTTAGTGAAAGCATGACGCACTTCAGCCACGGTACGATTGCGATTATCGGTCAGGCAATCAACCATAATCGCGATCCCGTTCGGGCCATAGCCCTCATAGCGCGCCTCTTCATAATTCGCACCATCCGTTTCACCCGCACCACGTTTGGATGCACGTTCAATCGTGTCTTTAGGCACATTTGCTGCCAGCGCTTTTTCAACCGCAAGCCGTAGGCGTGGATGCGCTGAGGCATCAGAAGTCTGCCCCTCTTTGGCGGCAACCGTGATCTCTCGAATCAGCTTTGTCCATATCTTGCCGCGCTTCTTATCTGTGGCCGCTTTTTTGTGTTTGATATTGGCCCATTTACTGTGTCCAGCCATACCTAAACTCTCCTTTAATTAGTTGCACGAATATTATCACAGGAACTCACCAGACTTGAGATAGTTGCAAATTGCTTGTGCAACGGGACGGGAAAATATCAGGCCGAAATGACTGTGCGGTACGCGCAAGTGATCAGTGACTTCACTGGTGTTGGTTTCGATCAATGCAACCGTGCCATCATTCGGCTGGGGCAACTTCCTGAAAATCAGTTTCCCCAAGCCTAAACCACGATCTCCAGCAATCATTCCCAACGCTCTCCCAGCAGGCCATTTAGGACGATCACCCAACAAACCTCGCTGAACACTTTTACCTAAAAGGAAACCCAGATGCCGCTCAACAAGCGTTACTGCCGTTACACTACCCGCAAGGGGTGTGCCCAACATAAGCACTTTACCCGGTCGCTGTTGAGAATGACGATCAAATAAATGCGTAACAACGATTCCACCCAGACTGTGAGCGACCAAATGAACAACATCGGCCTCTAGGGTTTCAAGAAATTGATTGAGACGATCGGCATTTTGCGCAGGTGTGCGCAATAGGCTGAGATACCAAATGTGATGCACCGAAAAACCAGCACGGCGAATGCGACTACCAAGGAGACGCATATCCACCCCGGTCATATAGAGACCATGAATCAGTACAACGGTTTGTTTCATTTAAAACTGGGGGCAGTATGCTTTATCAAAAAGCATTATCACTGAGAAACAGCGAGATAAGAAGTGGAACAACCGACTCGATGTACGACTTATTGGCCTATACAATTTCCATTTGCAAATCCAGCTACCACGACCGGATACCAAGTACACACAAAACACCTTTGTCATCGGCTCACCACAAGTACCAGCCCGGGCGAGCCACCAACCACCACGATGTAAACTTCAAGAGCGTAAGAATGGCACTACTGAAGTCGCATGGAGCCGGTTGTTCTATGCACATCCTAGGATGGCAACCCTGATTTTTCCTCGTTGCAGTTCCCAGTTTTTTGTAGTCAGGCTTCCAGAGTATGTAGAGATGTGACGAGGTAGACGCCTGCCGATAGATCAACGATGATTAACCAATGAAAAACCCATTATTCGAAGATCTATCAGCATCGGTGTCGTTTGCGTTAAAAGAAGATATTGGCAGCGGCGATGTCACCGCAGGTTTGATTGATTCAACCGCAGTAGCGAGCGCCAACATCTTACTCAGAGAAGATGCCATTATTTGCGGTCAACCCTGGTTCGACGAAACATTTCGCCAGCTCGATGACAGCATCACTGTAGACTGGAAAATAGAAGAAGGCAGCCAACAGTCTGCGGAGACGGTCATTTGTGTCATTCACGGCAATGCTCGGCATCTCCTTACTGCGGAGCGAACTGCGATAAATTTTCTGCAAACACTCTCCGGCACGGCAACCGTTGTCAGGCAATATGCAGATTTATTGGAAGGTACAAATGCAACTATTCTTGACACAAGAAAAACCCTGCCAGGATTGCGTTTGGCACAGAAATACGCCGTGCCATTTGGCGGCGGTGAAAATCATCGGGTCGGACTTTATGACCGAGTCTTAATTAAAGAAAATCATATCGCTGCCAGTGGCTCGATTTCGCAAGCAGTCGCAATAGCAAAACAACAGCAGCCTGATTTAAAAATAGAAGTGGAAACTGAATCGCTGGACGAATTTCGTATCGCGCTTAAAACGGATGCCGATATTATTATGCTGGATAATTTCAGCCTGCAAGATATGGCAACTGCGGTGAAAGAAAATAAAACAGAAAAATCACTGGAAGCATCAGGAAACGTGAGCCTTGAAACAGTGCGAGATATTGCAGAAACCGGGGTGGACTACATTTCCTGCGGCGCACTCACCAAGGATGTAAAAAGTATCGACTTTTCCATGAGATTTATTGATGCAATGAAATAGTTTTAGGCTCTACCCTAGAGAATTTAATATATAACCTAACCCGAATATTGCATGAATTACACGAGTTCTCACTTATCTATTGATTCCAAAGGAAATTGTTTTAACGTGCAAGGATGCAAAGGAACAGTGCACTTGCCCGTAATCACCGATACGAGACGCGTGAAAACAATCCCCTGTGAAAACAATATCTTAAGCGAAATTCTCATGAATTCATGCAATATCCGGG
>CAZUAW010000090.1:0-8011 GCA_964618535.1 uncultured Thiotrichales bacterium | reverse complement strand
GGTGAGCCTTCAAGTGGTCATCTGCGGCTTAATTTTTAATCACCAGAGAACCACTCGGGAATTGCTCCTGCATTCCTCTACTACAATACATCCATGTATCTATATGATTCATAAAAATAAAACCACATCTAACCACTTGAAGACTCACTTATCCGCCATTTTAATATGGTTGGTGTACTAGGTAATCGCCGATTTCATGACTTCAGAAATAGTACTCTCACCATTTTCCATTCCTGTTGTAGAACCCAATACGAAAGATATTCTCGCCTCCGTGCCGAATTACTCGCCGGCGGAAAAACGTGCGGTTATCGCCGAGATAAAGGCTGAGCTAAAACGCCAGAATGCGGTTTTGGTTGCTCATTACTATACCGATTCTGATCTACAGAAAATCGCTGAAGAAACGGGCGGCTATGTGTCTGACTCTCTGGATATGGCGCGCTTTGGCAAGGAACATTCCGCAGATACTCTGGTTGTTGCCGGGGTACGTTTTATGGGTGAAACGGCGAAAATTCTCACGCCAGAAAAACGCGTATTGATGCCAACGCTGGAAGCGGAATGCTCGCTCGATCTTGGTTGTCCTATCAAAGAATTCAGTGAATTTTGCGATCAGCATCCCGACCGGACAGTGGTGGTGTACGCCAATACTAGCGCAGAGGTAAAAGCGCGTGCAGATTACGTGGTGACTTCCAGTATTGGCGTGAGTTTAATTGAGCATCTCGATGCAGAAGGCCATAAGATTTTATGGGCGCCCGACCGACATCTTGGTCGTTATATCCAGCAAGTGACAGACGCGGATATGATCCTCTGGAATGGCGCTTGCGTGGTGCATGAAGAGTTTAAAACCCGCGCGCTGGGTAACCTGATTGAGCAATATCCTGATGCTGCAATCCTGGTGCATCCAGAATCGCCCGAGAGCGTAAGAAAGGTCGCAAATGTGATCGGTTCCACAACTCAGCTCATCAAAGCAGCCCAAACCCTGCCCAACAAGCGAATAATCGTTGCAACTGACAACGGCATATTTTACAAGATGCAACAAGCAGCACCCGATAAAGAGTTAATTGAGGCTCCAACCGGCGGGGCAGGCGCGACTTGCCGAAGTTGTGCGCATTGCCCGTGGATGGCTATGAACAGTCTCGATAGTCTGTTGAAAGTGCTGAAAACAGGTGAAAACGAGATCCATGTGGAGGAGTCGGTCAGGTTAAAAGCCTTGCGCTCCACCAATCGAATGATCGAGTTTTCAAAAACACTCGTGAATTAGCGCACAGCCGCTAATTCGGGATAGATTAGCGGCAATACACCACCATATGGATACGGTGGTTTGTGTTCGCATCAGGAGTTTTTATGGACACGCACAAGCCTAAAATACCGCTCTCGGTATTTCGGAAGATGGTGAATGCGCTCTCAGCGGCAGAGCTTACCAAGCTACCACCTGAGCAATTGCCCGAGCGCATTCCCGTTGAGTTTTTAGAGACCCTTCCCGCCGATATCTCTGCTGCAATTGATGAACTCATCATGGCGCAGCAGATGACTATTTTGCATGCGCGAAAGTCGCTGGCAGCGACCTACGGTAGTGAAGTTGCTGGTGCGATCACTCTCTCGCAACGCAGTCTGGAAGGTACAGCAGCAGGGGATTTACGCCGCATGTTAACTCGCTTGCGCAATCGACGAGTTTCCAGTGCAGCAAAACTCAATATTAATCTATCGTTGGAATTTCTCGAGCAGTTAGAAGCCGGTCGTGATCTAACCAATCAACTCATGGATGATCACAGGGGCATAATCGAGGCACGGCAGAAACTCCGCGCCAAGATTTTTCAGCTGCCTTCCCCCAATGATGAGTTGCAGCAAGCTGATGCCAAGCTTGCGACTCTAAGCAAAGACTTCTGTGATCTAGCAGGGCATTACTATGCCGAACGATGTGAGCTTTGCCTGATTGTGATGGACGGTTATCTGCGCCTGCAAACCAAGCGCAGCGGTCTGGAGCAAGCAATCAGTCATCGCGTTAACACGCTCACGGGCTATTCTGGTCAAATGGAGCAGAGTTTTGGCAAACAGGATGGGAAAAAGTTACACAATGAAGTCCGATCCTTGTTTGGGAAAATGCGAGATCATGATTTTGTTATTGATGAGTCAGAGTTGACTTACTGGCTAGATATCGTGCTCGAGTTTTCAATGTTTCGGCGCAAGAAATCACGTTATGAGTCTTTGGCAATCAAAGCAGAAAACACACTGTCAGCATTCATTAAGCAACATTTTGAACGCCTCAAGGGTGAGCATGCGGATCTACGTTCTAACCGCTATGCGCCTGTCCCCGTAGAGCGTGGAGATGAATTTGAGCAGGGGAGTCAGCAGTTTTTAAATAGTTATTTTGAGCGTCGGCAGGGAGAACTCAGTCATCAAACTTGTATCCCTGCTACAGATCGTCTTTACGCGCTACGCAGAGCACAGAGAATTTTAGGATAGAGGGAAGTAAACCGAATCCAATGTGGGCGGTTATAATTAATCTGTCAGAAAATAATCTGTCAGAAAAGCAGAACTAATTCTCACTTTTATGCTCGAAAGAGGAAAGCAGTTAGGGAAAATAGTGAGTCTGCCAGTTAATGCCTGGAAAGATGAGCTTTTAAAAATGGTGCGTCCTTGCACCTAGCAGTAGTTACCCGGATGTAATCAGAATGGCGAAGGGCTTAATCGAAGCCATTCTTGATTGACTGTTTTTATTATTATGTCCGTTCAACTGATTGTTATCTTCGCTAACCAGCGCCTCGGTGACAAGCTGGAAACAATTCGGGCTGACAATCAATCACACTTTTCTGGCAATATAAGCGAGATTTTTTCTTTATCTGGCTTTATTCATCAATACTATGCAAATTCTTGTCGTTGGAGGCGGTGGCCGTGAACACGCGCTCGCCTGGAAACTCGCTCAATCTCAATCTGTAACCAAAGTCTTTGTAGCACCAGGAAACGCTGGTACTGCGAGGGAACCCTTGCTCGAAAATATCCCAATCGCCGCTGACGCCATTGATGAGCTGTTGGCATTTGTGCAGAGCAATTCGGTTGCACTTACGGTGGTTGGGCCGGAAGCGCCACTGGTGTCTGGGATAGTTGATCAGTTTACTGCTGCTGGACAAAAAGCCTTTGGGCCCACTGCGGGAGCAGCTCAGCTGGAAGGCTCGAAGGCATTTTCAAAAGATTTTTTTGCGCGTCACAATATCCCCACTGCGGCGTATGCAAATTTCACCGAGATCGAGCCAGCGATTGATTACATCAATGATAAAGGTGCGCCAATCGTCATCAAGGCGGATGGTCTGGCTGCTGGCAAGGGTGTAATCCTCGCTCAAACCAATGACGATGCCATCGCAGCGGTCAAAGATATGCTGGCTGGCAATGCCTTCGGTGATGCTGGGCATCGCGTCGTGATTGAGGAGTTTCTTTATGGTGAGGAAGCCAGTTTTATCGCCATGATTGATGGTGAGCATATTCTGCCAATGGCAAGCTCTCAGGATCACAAGGCACGTGATGATGGCGATAAAGGCCCCAATACCGGTGGTATGGGTGCCTATTCACCTGCGCCTGTGGTTACGGATGAGATTAGCAAGATGATCATGCATCAGGTCATGGAGCCTACTGTGAAAGGCATGGCTGCCGAGGGTAATTCGTTCACCGGATTTCTTTATGCCGGTGTAATGATCTCGCCACAAGGTGAGGTCAAAGTGCTCGAATATAATGTGCGCTTTGGTGATCCGGAAACCCAGCCAATTATGATGCGATTAAAATCTGATCTGGTTGAGCTGATCGAAGCCGCATTGGAGCAAAAGCTGGACAGCGTGGACATTGAATGGGATCCACGCGCCTCGCTCGGCGTTGTGTTAGCTGCGGAAGGATATCCTGATAGCTATGACAATGGCGATGTGATTTCCGGTCTTGATGGTGACGCCGGTGATGAAGGCTGCAAAATATTTCATGCGGGCACGGTGGAAAAAAATGGCGATGTTGTTACCAGTGGTGGCAGAGTTTTATGCGCTGTCGGTCTCGGCAACGATGTTATTGCAGCGCAGAAAAAAGCCTATGAGTTGGTGAGTAAAATTTCCTGGAAAAATATGTTTACACGCACGGACATTGGTTATCGGGCAATTGAGCGTGAAATATCCTAGAGCTTTTCTGAGAATAACTTTACTGCTTGGGATTCTATTTGTTGGCGTGCTGATCGTCGTTATTTTAGCGTTCAAAGTGAAACGTGGAATTCCAGATCAGGGCTTTCAAAAAGTGAGTCGCAGATGGTTTGCTGCTATTGCCTGGATTCTAGGGATTAAAGTAAAAACCTTCGGCACCGCTAAAGATCAGCCCGCGCTGTGGGTTTCCAATCATATTTCCTGGAGCGATATTCTAGTCATTGGTGCTCACAGTCAGGTTGGTTTCCTATCGAAAAAAGAAGTCCAGAGTTGGCCGGTAATTGGTTGGGTGGTTGCTCACGGTGGGACGTTGTTTATTGATCGCGGCACTAAAAACGCAGCAGATAATGCCGCAAAAGAAATTACTCGGCACGTGCAGCACGGACACAGTATTCTGGTTTTTCCAGAAGGTACAACGGGTGATGGAGAGGATCTGCGTCGTTTTCACGCACGTATTTTCGCACCCGTGCTGGATAACCAATTATTGGTGCAACCCGTTGCGCTTAAATATGTTGACCCACAAGGTAAACCCAGTCGAGAAGTTAAGTTTGTCGATGACATGGGGATATTGGACAGTGCCCGAAATGTTCTGCTGGCAAAAAATATTCATGTTGAGCTACATTTCTTACCGTCAGTAAACGGCACTGATTTTTCGGCAAGAAAAGCATTGGCACAGGACTTACAAGCAAGCATCGGTGAGGTGGTTCGTTCTTGAATTTATTCCAAACTGAATTAATAGACCAGTATTGCGAGCGGATTGCCGATGGCTTAACAGCGGAACCCATTAATGTAATTTCTAGTTTCGCATTTATTGTGGCTGCGCTGATTTTAATCCGCAAGCTTTTGCCGCAAAAGGACATTCATCAATTTTGGGATACGTGGTTGCTAGCGATCACACTTGCCGCCATCGGAGCAGGCAGCGTCACCTGGCATTCAGTCGCCAGGAGTTGGGCGCAACTTACTGATCTTTTGCCCATCAGTTTATTTATCAGCATTTTCCTTTTGAGCTTTTTAGTTCGTGTCGCGAAGCTCAAACTTGGCTGGGTGATCGGGCTGTTTAGTATTTTTCATCTATTTAATTTTGTGGTAACCAAAACCGTTCCTGCTGAATTTATGAATGGCTCTATGTTTTACGCTCCGGCATGGGCAGCTTTAATGATGGTGCTGGTCTTCCTTCATTTAAAAACACACCCACTTCGACACTCATATGCATTGGCGGTTTTGTTGTTGAGCATCTCGATATTCTTCCGCTCTATTGATCAGGCATTTTGCACAGCTATGCCCTTAGGCACGCATTTTCTCTGGCATCTGATTAACGCGTTGGTACTGTATCTATTGGTCGCTGGTTTGGTTACTCACGCAGGTAAAACAGACAATATCATCAAACTCTGATATTATCCCCCGCCATTTGATGAGCCGGTAGCCGAAAGTGATTGAAAATCTACGCAATATTGCCATTATTGCCCATGTTGACCATGGCAAAACCACCCTAGTTGATGAGCTGTTAAAACAGTCAGGCACACTGGGCGAACGAGCCAGCGCTTCTGAGCGCATGATGGATTCCAACGATCTTGAAAAAGAACGTGGTATTACCATTGTCTCTAAAAATACTGCCATCAAATGGAATGACTACCGAATTAATATCGTCGATACTCCGGGACACGCGGATTTTGGCGGCGAAGTAGAGCGCGTACTCTCGATGGTCGATTCAGTTTTATTGCTGGTCGATGCGGTTGATGGCCCTATGCCTCAGACCCGTTTCGTCACACAAAAAGCTTTTGATATGGGTTTCAAGCCCATCGTCGTCATAAATAAAATTGACCGGGATGGAGCACGTCCTGAATGGGCTTTGGATCAAACCTTCGATTTATTTGATCGCCTCGGTGCTACCGATGAGCAGCTTGATTTTCCAGTGGTTTATGCCTCAGCCATTAATGGTTATTCATCGCTCGATGTGAGTGTGACGGAAGGTACGATGGAGCCACTTTTCCAAGCAATCGTCGATAACGTTTCACATCCTGATGTTGACCTTGATGGTCCATTCCAATTGCAAGTCAGCTCGCTCGATTACAATAGTTATGTCGGACTCATTGGTATTGGCCGAATTAAACGCGGCACCGTCAAATCCAATTCGCAAATTAGAGTGATTAATCCCGAAGGTAAACAGCGCAAAGGAAGAATGCTGCAAATTTTCGGTTTTCATGGCCTTGAGCGAGTGGAATTCGAGCAAGCCAGTGCTGGCGATATTGTCGCTTTTACCGGTATGGATGAGCTGTTTGTTTCGGATACCCTTTGTGATCCTGAGCGTGTTGAATCATTGCCTGCACTCACCGTTGATGAACCAACGGTTAGCATGACTTTTCAGGTAAATACTTCTCCATTTGCAGGAAAAGACGGTAAATACGTTACCTCAAGAAATATTCAGGAGCGCCTTGAAGAAGAGCTTAAACACAATGTTGCTTTACGCGTAGAACCCACGAACGATCCAGATAAATTTAAAGTTTCCGGACGGGGTGAATTACATTTAGGTATTTTAATTGAAACCATGCGCCGCGAAGGTTTTGAATTAGCTGTTTCTCGCCCAGAAGTGGTTATTAAGGAAGTGGATGGCGAGCTGCAAGAGCCTTATGAGCAGCTAACCGTTGACATAGAAGAACAGCATCAAGGTGCCATTATGGAGAAACTTGGCGAGCGTCGCGGCGACCTGAAAAATATGGTCTCTGATGGCAATGGTCGGGTACGGCTTGATTTTGTGATTCCAGCACGTGGCTTAATCGGCTTTCAAACTGATTTTATGACCACCACTTCTGGTACCGGATTAATATTCCATGTCTTTGATCATTACGGCCCGATTCGTCCAGAACGAATTGGTCAACGTACCAACGGTGTTTTAATTTCCAATGGTATGGGTAAAGCACTGGCATACGCGCTGTTTAATCTTCAAGAGCGCGGCAAATTGTTCAGCGCGCATGGCGATGAAATTTACGAAGGTCAAATTATCGGTATTCACCAGCGTGAAAATGACCTCACTGTAAATCCATTAAAAGCCAAACAGCTGACCAATATCCGTGCAGCCGGTACCGATGAAAACCTCATTCTTACCAAGCCGCTGGATTTCACATTGGAGCAGGCACTGGAATTTATTGATGATGATGAGCTAGTAGAAGTTACTCCAAACTTTATTCGTCTACGCAAAAAGCATCTCAAGGAACATGAGCGTAAAAAAGCGTCAAGACAAGTTGCTGCGTAGCAACCGCTTAAGTTTTTATTAAAAAGGTGACGAATTTCGTCACCTTTTTTTTACCTTTTTTTTGTGCCAATACAGAATTTAAAATCTTAAGAGGAAATGATATGGAACGTACAATAAAGCCCGCAGCATTTATTGCTGCCAATGATGAATTAATGGTGCTTTTAGATATTCGTAGAGACAGCGATTATGAGTCCTCAGGAGATGTTGTGCCTGGAGCAATCTGGAAAGATCCTACAAAAATAGATGACTGGATTGGTTCTGTTCCAAAAGACCAGTCGGTAGTCATTTATTGTGTTCGAGGCGGCGGCGTTAGTAACAGCGTGCTTGATCGTTTGCAGGCGGATGGCATTAATGCTCAATTTATAGAAGGTGGAATTGAAGGTCTAAAAGAGGCGGGTGGTTCGGTAGTGAGCAAGTAATCGTGCCTGTTAGCGTATAAGTGTCAGAGCTTGGGACTCTGATCAGTTCTATCCTGTCATATTCTCACTTGCAACGAATTTATCACTATACTCAGAGTGATTAGAGCAATTCATAGCAGTAGGAATGACAGATGTTTCACTCGATTGTTAGTTTTTCGATTTTATTAATTTTCTAG
>CAZUAW010000089.1:5410-8200 GCA_964618535.1 uncultured Thiotrichales bacterium | reverse complement strand
CTAAGGCAGCATCATGCCCCGAATCATAAAGAACAACATCGCTGCCATTGAGGCTGAAACCGGTACTGTTACAATCCATGCAGCGCCAATCTTGATGATGGCGGAGCGTTTAACCAGCTCGTGGCGGTAAAGTTTTCTCAGTCGTTTCCGTTCTTTCTTGCTCAACTCAGCCTCACTGGTTTTCTTTTTAAGCTCAGTCAGCATACGGCTCTTGTCTTCGATGTTGCCGTTGTCAAACTCGTTAAGAAAATGTTCAACTTCTGCCTGATCTTTGCCGGAATGGTGATGCTTGATGTCGTGAATGATATTGTCGTAGTTGGTCTTTAAATATTCTCTCAAAAAACCCACACCAAAGACGCCACCCACTGCGATATGGGTTGAACTCACGGGTAGCCCTAGCTGAGAGGCGATGATTACGGTAATGGCGGCAGCCATTGCCACGCAATAGGCGCGCATTTGATCGAGTTCGGTGATCTCAGTACCCACGGTACGGATCAGCTTTGGGCCAAATAACGCAAGACCGATGGCGATACCAACCGCTCCAACCACCATAACCCACATTGGGATAGCCACTTTGCTTGAAACTCCGCCACCGGTAACAGCATCAGAGATTGCCGCCAGAGGACCAACAGCATTGGCGACATCATTCGCCCCATGAGCAAAGCTGAGCAGTGCTGCGGCAAAAATTAACGGCCAGGTAAATAGTTTGTTAATGCTCTTCTTTTTGTTGGGAAGCGAGGCGGCGTAACGTTTGATAATCGGTGCGATGATGAAATAACTGATTATCGCAATGCCTAAACCGAGACTGGCTGCCGTCATAAAATCCATCTTCCAGATTTTTTTCAGGCCTTTTAGTGCCAGGTAGGTGGAGAATGCCCAGACCATAATTGCGATCATCACTGGCACCATTCGCTGCGCTGCTTTTATTTTGTCTTTTCGATAGGTGATGCTGCGTTTTATCCAGAACAAAAAAGTAGCGGCGATAATCCCGCCGATCAAGGGTGAGATAATCCAGCTGGCGGCAATCTTCCCCATGGTATTCCAATCGGCAATGCCCCAGCCACCAGCGGCGATGCCAGCACCAAGTACGCCACCCACAATCGAATGGGTTGTGGAGACCGGCGCACTAACGGCAGTGGCGATATTTAGCCAGATAGCACCAGAGAGCAGCGCTGCCATCATTAACCAGATAAAGACTTTTGTGTCTTCTATTAATTCCGGATTGATGATGCCTTTTTTAATCGTGCTAACCACATCACCGCCTGCTATTAACGCACCAGAGGCTTCAAAAATAGCCGCAATCACGATGGCTCCAGCCAGCGTCAGGGCTTTTGAGCCAACAGCAGGACCAACATTGTTAGCAACATCGTTGGCACCGATGTTCATCGCCATATAGCCACCGATCATCGCCGCGATGATCAGCTCAATACTGACTGTGCCCCCGAGGCCATTCATGGTGGAGGAATACAACATAATAGCGATGATAAAGAGCATCGCTATGCCAATACGAAACATCTCTCGACGCCCAATTTTGGTTGCGTTTTCGATGTCCTGGATATTGTTGATTTCCATACAAGCCTCTGGTGAAAGGTGGTAAATTAGTGGGGCAGTTTTTATGCTAAGCGGAGTGTAGAAAACTTTGCGCCAAGTTGGAACAGAAAAGTGAAAAAGACTTGATTCATATCAGTTTAAACGGCGGTGGTGCTGAAGGGTAATCAGTCAGTTGGCAGCTTTATTATGGCTATAGATTCATTGAAAAATGCGGGTAAGAGGATGAAATTAGAACGAATACCTGAGATCATCTGGCAACTTAATTTTTAGAGTTTGTTGATGCATGGCTAAACGATCTATAAATCAACAGTTTAGATACATAAATTTACAAAGGGATTTAGATGAAAATTTCAAAAATATTGGCTGTTACGGTCGCACTAGGCAGTTCAATGGCCTCCGCTGGTGAGCTAGATTCGATTGAAGAACTGCTCCAGCCTGAGTTTCAGAATTTGGCAGAAAATCTCGCTGCCGCAACGGTATATCGCTCACTTTCCCCCGCGGAGCCTCTGGGTACCTTGGGCTTTGATATCTCAGTGAGCGCTTCAGCAACAGAAATCGACAAGCGGGTGTTCGATATTGCGAATGGTGTTTCAGACTGGGATCTTTCGGTCTTGCCTGTTCCTCGGATTCAAGTGCATAAAGGGTTACCATTCAATTTTGATATTGGTGCAGCTTACACCGGTCTTCCAGAAGTGGGTGCGTCAATCATCGGTGCGGAACTGAAATGGGCCTTTGTTGATGGTGGTATTGCAATTCCCGCCATTGCCGTTCGAGCCAGCTACAGCAAGCTAAGCGGGATTGATGAAATTGAGGTCGAGAACATGGGCTTTGATATTTCGATTTCCAAGGGTTTTGCCATGCTTACACCCTACGGTGGTATTGGTTTGGTAATGTCTGAGTCCACTCCTCAAAATATACCGGGACTCAAAGCAGAGACTGTCGATGAGACTCGGGTGTTCGCTGGATTGAACATTAATTTGGGGATGAACCTTGGTTTTGAAGTGGATACGGTGGCTGGATTGACCACTTATAGTGCAAAAGTGGGCATTCGCTTCTGATTTCCGTTTGAAACTGTGATCGTCTTTGCGCTTAGTCTCTATGGCTGACCTGAGTAGCCGCGTACAATGGCTGCCAACAAAAGCGACACCAATTGAGCAAAAACACTATGACGGATTCATTCAATAACAATAAAAACGCAAAAGTTTACCTTGCAGGGCATCGTGGTCTAGTAGGTGGAGC
>CAZUAW010000089.1:0-5310 GCA_964618535.1 uncultured Thiotrichales bacterium | reverse complement strand
CCCCAGCCAATGAAAGAAGAGTATTTACTGACTGGATCATTAGAGCCCACTAACGAATGGTATGCGGTGGCTAAAATTGCGGGCATCAAGCTTTGTCAGGCATATCGACGCCAATACGATTGCGATTTTATCTCAGCCATGCCGACTAATCTTTATGGGCCGGGTGATAATTTTAATCTTGAAAATTCCCATGTCATGCCCGCTTTGATTCGTAAGTTTCACGAGGCAAAAGAGACCAACCAGGATCACGTTGAAGTTTGGGGGACTGGCACACCACGCCGTGAATTTCTCTATGTGGATGATCTAGCCAATGCGGTGATGCATTTAATGTCGAACTATAGCGGTGAAGAAACTGTCAATGTAGGCACGGGTGAAGATCTCACTATTGGGGAATTAGCCAATAAGGTTAAAGCTGTTGTCGGTTTTGAGGGTGAACTCACTTTTGATAGCAGTAAACCCGATGGCACGCCAAGAAAATTACTCGATGTGCAGCGCTTGAAAGCGACAGGGTGGCATCCGGATATGTCACTTGATGATGGGATTCGCCATTCGTATCAATGGTTTATGGATAACTATGATAGCTTTCGCCGCTAGAGCAAAATTTATTCTATAATGTAATTAAATCCACCTGCTCTAATTAGAGAGACGGGTTGACAATTTTTAAGTTGCTAGGTATTTGGATCGTATTACCTGACGATAAATCTTATTAACTAAAAGAACAATAATTGACCTATGAGTAAAGTTGGAACACAAATGCTTGGAGTGAATATCGGCTCGGTATCACTTAAAGCACTTACCGCAGAAGCGTTTAATGCTATAGAAGTTGCTGAAAGTCAGGTAACCCTCGCTTGCGCAAATCCACATTCACTAATAGAAGCGAAGCGTGATCAACAATTTCTCTCGGCGCTAAACAGTTCCGATCAGGTTGTTGCTGATGGTGTGGGTATTGTTGCTATTGGTAAACTGGTCGGGTTAAATATTCAGCCAAGAATTACCGGCAATGATTATTTCCAATCGGTAATGAATGCGATGAATAAAGCCGAGGGGAAACGGGTTTTCTTCATGGGATCAACCAAAACTGTACTAGAGAAAATCCAGCAAAAAGCAAACAAAGAATATCCCAACTTAGAAAAAGTGGGCACTCATTCTCCTCCTTTTGGTGATTGGAGTGAAGCGGAAAACCAGGCGGTAATTGACACAATTAATGCATTTAAGCCCGATGTGCTTTGGGTTGGCATGACCGCACCTAAACAAGAAAAATGGGTGCATGCAAATCGAAGCCAGTTAAATGCATCGGTGATAGGTTCTATTGGTGCAGTGTTTGATTTTTATGCAGAGACACATCCCCGAGCACCCAAATTGATGCACGATAATGGTCTCGAGTGGCTTTATCGTCTAGTTAGAGAGCCTCGCAGAATGTGGCGGCGTAACTTTGTTTCTACCCCAAAGTTTATCTGGATGGTCTTTCAGGAAAAACTTAAGAACAAACCGGATCATTCTACTTCGGCGGCATAATCTGTGTAGGAGTATTCTCGCCTCTACGGATGTTTTTTAGCGCAAAATAGTTTTTTGTGAGAAAACACTTCAATAAGCTTCATGGTAAGGTTTACCTACCATGTCGACTTCATTCTTTCAGCCCCTTAAACAACAACTTCAGCAAGTCATTGTTGGTCAGGATGCACTGCTTGAACGACTGATTATCGCACTTGTTTGTGGTGGTCATGTTTTATTGGAAGGTCCTCCAGGGCTTGCCAAAACTACCGCAGTTCATGCACTTGCCAACAGCGTTCATGCATCATGCTGGAGTTATTCTTCATACGATTGCTATGGGTTCTAAAAGTGGTCCACAAAGTCAATTGAGTGAATTGCTCTATGAGCCAGCAGATACGCATCTATTGAAGCAAATGGCAGAGATCACCGGCGGTAAAAGTTTCCACGCTATCGATGTGACCGCCATGGATCAGGCTTTATTAGCGATTGAAAAGCATCATTTAAAAACCGCTAAAACTGAGTTTTCGGGACAATTACAAACACCACTTTATCTTTGGCCACTATTAGTGGCTATATTTATCATGCTAATGATGATCACTCAGCCTACGTTGTCTGCCAAAACATGACTGCGCTATTCTCACAATTGTACTGGCGTGAACCGTTGTGGCTGCTACTAGCGTTAGTTCCTTTGGTGCTCATTATTTGGCAAAAGTTTAAGCAGAAAAGTTTGTTGAATCAATATGCTGACCCCAAATTGCAACCCTGGATTATTGTTCCATCGCAAACAACGCGACCGAGGCGGTCAATATTGTTCCAGTTTTTAATTTGGTTGCTACTGGCTCTAGCTGCGGCTGGGCCACGTTTATTAAACGTCGCTCCGGATGATGTGTTGCCGCCTAAGGCATCGGCAGTGATTATTCTGGATCATTCACGCTCCATGCTGGCTGATGATGTGTACCCCAATCGGTTGCAGCAAGCCAATGCCACGGTTAAAAAATGGCTGCAAGAAACTCAGCAATTAAATCTTGGCGTCATTATTTTTGCAGGTGCATCACATGTTGTGATGCCTCCCAATAATGACCCATTTGTTTTTCAGAAAACAGTGCAACTACTCGATAAGGTTCAGTTGCCAACACATGGCAGTGCTTTTCTGAGTGCGCTTAAACAAGCTGTAGAACAGTTAAATGGAGCATCCGGATCACGCGGCATAGTGGTGCTTACTGATGGTGATTTCTCCACTGCTAACTTTCCTGCTATTGGAGAAATGATTGCTCAATTGTATAAAAAGAAAATTACGCTTAATTTGTTGGGTGTAGGGAAGGTCTCTAAAATAGCTTTAAAAGATGGAAATGGCGGTTGGCTGTTACAGAACGATCAGGCGATCACTACGCGCTTGAATGAAATGGCACTACGCAAGCTAGCAGCAGAAAATGCTGGTGTTAAATACCATCGGCTCAATTTAAATACTCACCAGAATCTCGAAAATGTGTGGCAACCGCCAACAGCTAAAATTGATGATCAATATTTAGAAAAAGTTCTGTGGAACGAACTGTTTGCGTGGTTTCTTACCCCAGCGTTGATTTTAATTTTAATCTCTCATTTTCAACGCCCACGTATCACAATATCTTCTTTGATTGTCGTAACAATGGCATTGATTGGACAGCCAGCTACAGGTACGGCCGGCACACAGAATTTAAAACAAGCCTATGCCGCGTGGCAGAAAAATGACTTTCAGTTAGCGGCAACACTTTACTCAAAAGTTGCAGGCTACGAAGCCAGGATGGGGCAGGGTGCGAGTTGTTTTCGTGGCGAGGAGGTTGTTTGCGCAATAACCGCCTTCACTCGTGCAGCCTGGATTGCAACTAATGCTAAGCAACGAGGCGTCGCAGCATTTAATCTCGGGAACAGTTATTTTAAACAAGGAGATTTTATTTCTGCGATTACGTTATTTAAAGATGCTTTAACGTATCAGCCGGAACAGTTGCAATATCAGCAAAACCTAAATTTTAGCGAAGAGGTGCAACGACAAATTGAATTACGTTTGAAACAGGAAGCAGCTAGCGCGAATCGTGGTGCTGCAGGGGCAGGTGTTAGAGCCATTAATGTTGAAAATAATACTGTTGTCACCCCGAATATGCGCTTGACATTAGATAAAAACCCTGTGAATTTAACCCTGGCGCAAACCAATGCCATTAACCTTTCAGAAAGCCAGCTTGCTGAATTCATGCAGCGTAGCCAAATGTTTGCAAGCGCGAGCAGCACCCAAGGTGAAATTCGTCAAGTGCAACATGATTGGCAACGGTTTAGTAACGAAGATCCTACTGTCGCTCGGCAACTTGAATTTTGGCAGCGCTTATTCGAGATGGAAGAAGGTATTCTCACGCACCCAGAGACTCCAAAGTTACTGCCTGGAGTACCGCCGTGGTGAAGTGTTTATTTAAACTATCTATTGTTTTTTTGATGTTGTTTTTACCTTTGAATTTGATTGCAGCGCAAACGGTAAAGTCTGAATCAAAGCTTAGTTTGAATATCTCGAAAACTGAAAAACAGTGGGGAGAGTTTTTAAATGTAACATTGCGATATCGCGGTGTTGAATTACTGGAAAATATTAATCTGCAATCATGGCAGCAATTTGTCGCAATCACTCACTTCGATGAGTATCAAGAAAAGGATCAGTTTGGCAGGACTATCCAGGTTAAAAAACTAAGGTTGCATCCGCGTTACACCGGTAACTATCAATTGCCTCAGTTGCAACTAGCAGGCGCAACGACTGCTTCGGTTTCGATTAGTATCAGTGATGCGCAGGTTAAAAATCATCAGATTAAATTGGAGTCAGTAATATCTACACTTTCTCCGTGGCAGCGTCAGGCGGTAAAAATTAAAGTGTTGTTAGAAACCTCAGACTCTACCGCCAGATTAAAACTCGAACCGATCAAACAATCAGGCATAGTTTCGAAAACCCTAAAGCCGGTAAAAACAGAGCAGCTCAATGGGCAGTTTTTATTTGAAGGTGGGTGGGTTATTTATCCTGTTCAGAGTGGTTTCCTTTCGCTGGATTTACCTGTTGTGGAATATCGGTTGTCAGGTAGTAGCCGCCGAAAATTCCATCTGCCACTTTTGGAACTCAATGTTAAGCCGCTGCCAGCCTATCTACCTCCGACATTACCAATAGGGGAGTTGATGGTAAACAGTGAAATTAGCACTGGAGCCTCGAGAGAAAATCAATGGGTAATCAATGTCCGATCTGATGCGTTAATACCTTACGGTGTGCCTGATCTGGATGGTCAGTTAGCCGCGTTAAATCATCATGACATCAATGATATTATAATTCAGAACTCACTCTCATCAGGCCATCAAAATCAGAGTACCTATCATGTGCCACTGCCTGACTGGTTATCACCAATCGGTCGCCCACTGAAAATAAATCTACGCTATTTTGATCCTGATAGCCGAAAACTTGTAGAAGTAGAAAAAGAGCTTCCACGGCAACTTAATTTACCAGCCTGGGTCTGGAAATTATTGATGGTTTTGCTGCTATTGATAATAGCTGTATTAATTTGGAGCCTGATGCCGAGGATAAAGAAATATAGGCAGAATCTAACACTGCGTAAGCAATTAAAATTAGCATCCAATCCACTCGAATTACGCGAGACTCTTTTAAAGCATGGTGATTATGTTTCTCTATCCCAGTGGGCAGGCGATTCAGGTGAGAAAAAGAAAATTACTGCAGCGCTGAACAAGTATTGTTTTTCTGGAGTTACAGGTATCGCTAGCGAAAGGTTAAGCGATCAAGTTATTAAGGAACGTGCGTGAAATAAG
>CAZUAW010000088.1:0-8213 GCA_964618535.1 uncultured Thiotrichales bacterium | reverse complement strand
GAAAGCGAAAAACCCCGATGAAACTCACCGAGGCTATAGCGCCGACCGGGCACCCCCAATCCACTTGCTGATCAGCATAGTCCAGTTAAACTAGTTCTGTACGAATTTTGTTAATTCTTCGAAGTTGTTCACAACTTAAAGTGGTGAGAGAGTAGGTCTTAATAGTGCTTGGTATTACTTGGCCAGCTGCTATTCAAAGTGACAAACGTAATCAAATAGTTCGGTTACTTCGATCTCGAATGATGAGTTGCCTGGTACGTTAAATGATTCGCCGGCAGCGTAGCTCATCCATTCATCTTTGCCCGCCAGTTTAATGCGGCAACTGCCGGCATTGATTTCCATTAACTCCGGCGCTTCGGTGTTAAATGTCAGTTTTGAGGGGAAGATGACGCCGAGTGTTTTACGTGTTCCGTCTGCAAAAATCACGGTGTGAGAAACACATTTGCCATCAAAATAGACATTGGCTTGTTTGACGACACTGACGTTATCGAATTGAGTCATGGCTTCCTAATCTAATGATGGGATTTACGGAAATTATGGTGCCGGAGGTCGGACTCGAACCGACACTGAGTTGCCCCAACTGGATTTTGAATCCAGCGCGTCTACCAATTTCGCCACTCCGGCAGGAGGGGAGCGCGAGATTCTAGCAGGATATTGGCTTGCTGAGAATCGACTTTGTGCGGATTCCTGACACTTATCTCTGAGGCTGGTAATATCCGGCGCGATGTTAACTAGTGATTTTTCATACGATTTACCTGATGAGCTGATTGCGCAGTATCCGCTAGTGCAGCGAGTTGCCAGCCGTTTGCTGGTGCTTGGGCGCGATGGCGGTATTGTGGATGAGTCGATTCCGTATCTGAAAACGTTGTTACAGCCAGGTGATTTGCTGGTGGTAAATAATACTCGGGTACTAGCGGCGCGTTTGTATGGACGCAAGCCCACCGGGGGCAAGGTTGAGATTTTGGTCGAGCGGTTGCTGGGCGAAAACGAGGCGTTAGCGCAGGTGAAGGCGAGTAAGTCACCCAAGCCTGGCACTCAAATTATTCTTGATAGTGGGATTCATGTAGAAGTTTTGGGCCGTGAGGATGATCTGTTTCGGCTTGGTCTGACGTCTGCAAAATGGATGGATGTCCTCAATAGCGATGGCCACATGCCGTTGCCGCCGTATATTGATCGTTCTGATGAATCGCTGGATGAGAATCGCTATCAAACGGTTTTTGCTGAGGTGCCTGGCGCGGTAGCTGCGCCCACTGCCGGTCTGCATTTTGATCAGGCATTGCTCGATGATTTGCAGGCGTATGGGGTTGAAACCGCAGAGGTCACGCTGCATGTTGGCGCGGGGACGTACCAGCCGGTTCGCGTTGAGAAGATTGAAGATCATGTGCTGCACGCAGAGCGAGTCACCGTCTCTGCCGAGACCTGTGGGCAAATTGCGGACTGCAAAAGGCGCGGTGGCAGAGTGGTTGCGGTAGGGACAACCAGCGTCCGGAGTCTGGAAGCAGCGGCTTTTGCTGGCAAGCTGGCAGAATTTGAAGAAGATACGCGGCTTTATATCACCCCCGGTTTTCAGTTTAAGGTGGTGGATGCACTGCTCACCAATTTCCATTTACCCGAATCTTCACTGATGATGCTGGTGACGGCTTTTGGTGGTTACGACGCGGTGATGCAGGCGTATCGACATGCAGTTGAATCGAAATATCGGTTCTTCAGTTATGGTGATGCGATGTTTATAGAGAAGGCAACGCAATCATGAAGAGACACCCATGAAATTTGAATTAAGCAGTACGGACGGTCTGGCGCGTCGCGGTACCTTGAGTTTTCCACGCGGCAAGGTGGAAACCCCCGCGTTTATGCCAGTGGGCACTTATGGCACCGTCAAGGCGATGACTCCCGAAGAGCTGCAAACAATCGGCGCACAGATTATTCTTGGCAACACTTTCCACCTGATGCTCAGACCAGGCATGGACGTGGTTAAGGCGCATGGCGATCTGCACGATTTCATGCACTGGGAAGGCCCAATTCTGACTGACTCAGGTGGTTTCCAGGTTTTCAGTCTTGCGGAAATGCGCAAAATTACTGAGCGGGGCGTGATTTTCCGCTCACCCGTTGATGGCGCAAAAGTGGAGCTAACACCTGAGATCTCCATGCAGATTCAGCACGATTTAGGGTCGGATATCGTCATGAGTTTTGATGAATGCACCGCCTATCCCGCAACCAAAGAAACTGCAGCAGAGTCGATGCAGTTATCGATGCGCTGGGCCGAGCGCGGTAAGCAGGCGCATGGCGATAACGGGGCAGCCTTGTTCGGCATTGTGCAGGGCGGCATGTATGCCGAGCTACGTCAGGAATCGGCAGAGGCGTTGGTGAATATCGGTTTTGATGGCTACGCCGTTGGCGGGCTGTCAGTGGGAGAATCCGCCGATGAGCGCGAATTAATTCTCGGCGGAACACTGCCTTATTTGCCTGAAGATAAGCCACGCTACTTAATGGGGGTTGGCAAGCCTGAAGATATTGTTGAGGCAGTCATACGCGGAGTGGATATGTTCGATTGCGTGATCCCAACACGCAATGCCCGTACCGGGTTTATCTACACACGCAATGGCTTGATAAAAATTCGCAACGCTCGATATCGCATGGATACCCTACCGTTAGACCCCGATTGCCAGTGCTATACCTGCCAGAACTATTCCCGCTCCTACCTGCGCCACCTAGATAAATGCGGCGAAATCCTCGGCGCAAGGCTCAACACCATTCACAATCTCTATTATTACCAGCAGCTGATGCACGAGCTAAGAGAGGCAATCTCCGCCGGTTCGCTAGAGCCCTACGTGAAATGGTTTTACGCAAGGAGCCAGCAAGGCGTTTAAGAAAGCCATAATCTTCGCGGCTATGGCATAATACGCGCCGAAATTTCAGATTCAGCAAGCAGTAGTTTTACCATCACATTCCAGGAGCGTTCAACATGAGTTTTTTAATTAGCGATGCCCACGCACAAGCAGCCCCAGCAGGCGGCGGTGACCCGTTACAATTTATCATTATGATCGGCGTATTTTTCGCCATTATGTATTTCATGATCATTCGTCCACAGAGCAAGCGTACCAAAGAGCATAAGTCATTGATTGATGGATTAAATAAGGGCGATGAAGTGGTTACTAACGGTGGCGTACTCGGCAAAGTTACAGGTTTGGATGACAGTTTTATTACTATAAAAATCGCCAGTGATGTCGAGGTGCAGATCCAGCGCCAGGCAGTCAGCACCGTGATGCCCAAAGGAACAATGAAAAAATAAGCTTGAATTTAAGGAACAAAGGCCGCAGCTATAAAGCTGCGGCAAATAATTAATCACTGGGAAAGCTAAGGAATGAATCGTTATCCACTCTGGAAATATCTACTCATCGCAATCGTGACGCTGGTCGGGCTGATCTACGCCATGCCCAATCTCTATCCAGAAGATCCAGCGCTGCAAGTTACCCCAGCCGGCTCTACGCAGATGACGGATGAAGTGCGTACGCAGATAGAATCGGTGATGGAAAAATCATCAATCACGCCGAAATCTATTCAGCAGGATGGCAACAAGCTCACCATCCGGTTTGAAGATGGTGATACTCAGCTGAACGCTTTCACTCAGGTTAAGGAAGCGCTTTCCAGCGAGTACATTACAGCGCTCAATCTTGCTCCTGCAACGCCCAAATGGCTGAATGATCTTGGCGGTCAGCCCATGTATCTTGGCCTCGATTTACGTGGCGGCGTCCACTTTTTACTGGAAGTAGATATGGACGCGGCACTGAGTAAATCGGTGGAGCGTTACCAGTCTGATTTTCGTGGCAGCTTGCGCGAAGATAAAGTGGCGTATCTCGGAGTACGTAAGGAAAACGGCGGCCTGGTTGTTAAGTTTCGCGAAGAGGGGCACCGCGACAAAGGGCTGGCGGTGCTGAAAGACAGCTTCCGTAACGAATTTGATTTTGCCGAAGAAGAAGAAGGTAATTCCTTATTACTGCGCGCCTCGCTAAAAGACAAGGCGCAGCACGATATCAAGCGATTTGCGCTTAAGCAAAATATCACCTCGCTGCGTAAACGGGTCAATGAGCTGGGTGTTTCAGAACCGATAATCCAGCAACAAGGTCTGGATCGAATCGTTGTCCAACTACCTGGCGTGCAAGACACGGCTCGCGCTAAGAAAATTCTGGGTGCAACCGCTACGCTGGAATTTCGTCTGGTCTACGAACAGGGCGATGCATTTGCCGCAGAATCTACCGGTCGAATCCCCGCTGGAGCGCGTCTTTATCATGAGCGTAACGGCACGCCGGTATTGTTAAAGCGCCGTGTGATGCTCACTGGTGAATATATTACCGATGCACAATCCGGCATTGATTCACGCGATGGCGGGCCTTCTGTATCCATCACGCTGGATGGCAAAGGCGCACGGTTGTTTGCCAAATCCACCGGCGAGAATGTGAAAAAACTTATGGCGGTGGTGTTCATTGAGAACAAGCCCGATGGTCGCAAGGTAGAAGAGGTCATCAATATTGCTCGAATTCAGGAGCAGCTGAGCAAGCGTTTTCAAATTACCGGATTGGACAGCACCACCGAGGCACGAGATTTAGCCTTGCTGCTACGTGCCGGCGCATTAGCAGCGCCAATGCAGTTTGTAGAAGAGCGCACCGTTGGCCCAAGCCTGGGTAAAGCCAATATCGAAAAAGGTTTTAAATCGGTCGTTTTTGGTTTTGTGCTGGTGATGATTTTTATGCTGGTTTACTACCGTGTGTTTGGGTTGGTAGCGAATCTGGCATTAACACTGAACCTGGTTTTAATCATCTCTATTTTGTCGATGTTGCAAGCGACATTAACGATGCCGGGCATTGCAGGAATCGTGTTGACGGTGGGTATGGCGGTGGATGCCAACGTACTTATCTTTGAGCGAATACGTGAAGAGCTGCGGCTTGGTAATTCCCCGCAGGCCAGCATCAAGGCCGGTTATGAAAAAGCATTCTCGACTATCGCCGATGCAAACATCACCACGTTAATTGCAGCGGTAGTGTTATTTGCTTTCGGTACTGGTCCGATTAAAGGATTTGCGATTACCTTGAGTATCGGAATTGTATCTTCAATGTTTACCGCAATTATGGGCACTCGTGCAGTGATCAATTTGATCTACGGCCGCAAAGCTCGCTTAAACAAATTATCTATTTAGTCTGACGGACACAGCATCATGGCTTTTAATTTAAAAAATGAAATCGACTTTATGGGTAAGCGAAAAATCTCGATAATTTTTTCGCTGATTTTAATTATTGCTTCAATTTTCTTTGTCGCTACCCGAGGTTTAAATCTTGGGTTAGATTTTACCGGTGGTACGGTTGTTGAAGTAGGTTACCCCGAAGCGGCAGACCTCGATAAAATTCGCGCCGACTTAAAGAGCGGCGGATTTGAACGTGCCACTGCACAGCATTTTGGCACATCAAAAGAAGTATTAATCCGCATCGCTCCTCGTGACGGTGAAGACCGTGCATCAACCAGTGATGACATATTGGCATTACTTAAAGAGTCTTCGGGTGGACAGCTCGAAATGCGCCGGGTTGAATTTGTCGGCCCGCAAATTGGTGAAGAGTTAAAAGAAGATGGCGGCCTGGCAATGCTGTACGCATTGATTGGGATTTTAATCTACGTTGCTTTCCGTTTTGAATACCGCTTTTCAATTGGTGCCATCGTAGCGTTAATCCACGATGTTATAATTACAGTCGGATTTTTTGCACTGACCAGAATGGAATTTGATCTAACCGTATTGGCAGCAGTGCTCGCAGTAATCGGTTATTCACTAAACGATACGATTGTGGTCTTTGATCGAATTAGAGAAAACTTTATACTGCTAAGAAAAGGCGATTCTGAAAAGGTGGTTAATACTTCTATTAATCAAACAATATCAAGAACCATTGTGACGTCTTTAACCACTTTATTAGTATTAGGTGCGCTGTTCTTTTTTGGTGGCGAAATTATTCATTCTTTTGCTGTGGCATTAATTGTCGGTGTCATAATTGGAACGTATTCATCCATCTATGTGGCAAGTAATGCGTTACTTGCGCTAGGTGTCAGCCGAGAAGACTTACTTCCTCCTGAGCGTGACGAAGAGCTGGATAAAATTCCATAATTGCTAAGACTGGACGCTTGGGCTAAATGATCAGAGACTTTATCAGCGGCGCAAGCTACGTCTTCCGCGGTTTCTCATTACTCAAGCATCCCGGCTTACGCCGTTTTGTTGCAGTTCCACTGCTCATCAATACCCTGTTGTTTTCAGCTGCAACTTGGTGGGCATGGAAGCTACTCAATAAATATATTCTTAATGGACTTCCCGGCTGGCTGGAATGGCTCGCTTGGATTTTAGTACCAGTATTTTCAATCGCTATGCTGGTATTTGTCTTTTATACCTTTACTCTAATTGCGAATTTAGTCGGCGCACCCTTTAACTCAAAATTGGCAGAAAAAGTTGAAGAACTGCTCGCCGGAGAGCAGATAGATCAAAAATCAGGCATGTCAGCTTTAGCTGCTGACGCATTAAAATCAATTGCCTCAGAATTTAAAAAGCTGCTTTACCTGGCCGCCTGGTCACTCCCTCTTCTCATCCTGTTTTTAATTCCTGGCATCAATGCTTTCGCACCCTTTCTGTGGCTAGCTTTTAGCGCCTGGATGCTTTCTTTGGAATATGTTGATTGTCCGATGGGGAATCATGGCATTACGTTTAAGCAACAAAGAAAAAAACTAAAACAAAATCGCTGGTTGGCCTGGGGGTTTGGCAGTATGGTATTAGTGATGACGCTAATTCCAGTACTGAATTTTTTCGCTATGCCGGTAGCTGTGATTGGCGCAACAGTACTATGGGTTGAAAAACTCCGCTAGCGAGATATTCAGGTCTAGGGGCGTGATTGGATATGACTGCGTAGGCATAGAGATCAGCAGCAAAAATATCACCAAGTTTAAGCAGACGATTTTCAATCCATTCTCTGCGGTGATCAAAGTTGACACCGGAATACGCATCATCACCACAAAGAAAGGCTCTGCGGACACAGCGGGTAGTGCAATGGTAAAAGCCAGAACTGGCTTTATCGACGATGTTTTTGCGGGCAATGGTCTGGAGAACTCTGATTATTATTTTAATCAGTTTCACTGATTTATTGAGCCAAAGGGGGTACGGATTTCATATTTTTGCTCCAAATATCCAGTTAGAATTTGAGCACAAAACCGGTTCCTATATTGGTGAAATCATTTTTTCCTGAGGCATCAAAGTTAGTACTGTGAGCGGCCAGGTAAATTTTAGTGTGCTTGTTTAGCCCGCGATACCAGCCAATACTAATGGTGTTGGCATCTTCCTTTATTTTTGCGGTTTTTACGCCGACAGCCTGACCTTCTCCTTCCTGAAACTGGATCTTAAATTTGTTTTCTCCTGATTTGAAATAACTGTTTACGGCAAAAGCATTAGTGCTGTCTCCAGTAGCTGGTTCGGCTGTTTGATACATGCCACCAACACCAAAGTTACTGAATTTATAAGTCATTGTGGTGCGTACAAGGTTGTTACCGACATCAATACCTTCGTCGTAGCGGTTGTAAGCTAGAGATGCGAAGAGATTTTTGCCGGCGTAAATTCCTGCGATAGAAATAATGCTGTCATTGTCTGTATTTCCGATAGGAACATAGGCACCGATGATTTGGACACCATTGAATTTAGGTGATAAATAGCCAATGACATTATCGGCACGAGTTTCACCTGAGAAGTGACGCTTGACATCAGCATAGATATCATTGAACTGATCAAACTTTCCTTGGGATATTTTTAAAGGTGTGTCGTGACGACCCACGATAATAGTACCTAAAGCACCGGAAAGGCCAGCATAAATATTGCGAGATTTTATATGGTTATCTGATGCTTTACTTTTATCGGTCATATCTATTTGCCACTCGAATTTGTACACAGCAGTTAAACCATCGCTGATACTTTTCTTGCCTTTGATGCCGACCCGTGAAGCGTGACTCTTAACTTTTGTAATGCTGCCACTATCACCTTCAGATTCAACCGCGAGATGAGCTTTGCCATAAAGGGTGGTATCAGCCAGGGAAATGGCGGGTGCACAAAGAACGGCTGCAACGCCGAGTGTAGTTAGTTTAGCTTTCATCAATAGATTCCTGAATAGTGTTTAATAATTTCTACTGATGAGGAGAGTGCGGTA
>CAZUAW010000087.1:4128-8233 GCA_964618535.1 uncultured Thiotrichales bacterium | reverse complement strand
GTGGAATCAATAGACAAGCGAGAACTCGTGTAATTCATGCAATATCCGGGTTAAGATGCGCTTCGTGCCTCGGTAACTGCTCCATGCGTTACTCTACTCCTGTATCCGTACAGTCGTCAGCACATCCTACAGACCTACCAATTCCCGATAAAGGACTACTCAATATTTACGCAAATTAATCTCGTTCGAATATCGTGGCAATTCCCTGCCCCAGCCCGATGCACATGGTCGCAAGACCAACATTCACATCATTCGCTTTCATCAAATGTAGCAAAGTGCCAGAAATTCGCGCACCCGAGCAACCCAGCGGATGACCGAGCGCAATTGCGCCACCATTCAAATTCACCTTTTCATCCATCTGATCTAGTAAATTCAAGCCTTGTAACACCGCCAGTGATTGCGCGGCAAAGGCTTCATTTAATTCCACCAGTTCGATATCGTTAATATCCATCCCGGCACGCTTCAATGCTTTGCCGGTTGCGGGGACAGGGCCATACCCCATAATGGACGGATCACAGCCGGAAACCGCCATGGATTTGATTCTTGCCAGTGGTTCCAGCCCAAGCGCATTGGCGCGTTCTTCTGACATCACTAACATTGCTGATGCGCCATCTGAAAGTGCCGATGACGTTGCTGCAGTGACGCTACCATTGACTGGATCGAACACCGGTCTGAGTTTTGCCATGCCTTCAAGCGTTGATTCAGGGCGAATCACCTCATCGTAATCACAGGCCATCAGAGCGCCATCAGCATCATGACCTTCGATAACAATCATTTCATTTTTGAACCGCCCTTCCACCGACGCTTCCTGAGCTTTGATGTGCGAACGCAGGCCAAATTCATCCTGGCGCTCTCGACTGATTTTGTGAATTCTGGCGAGCATTTCTGCGGTCAGCCCCATCATGCCGCTGGCTTTGGCGGTATGACGGCTAATTGCCGGGCTGAAATCTACACCATGGGTCATCGGCACATGCCCCATGTGCTCAACACCGCCGATGAGGAAAACATCTCCGCAGTTGGACATGATTGCCTGTGCCGCACTATGCAACGCCTGCATGGATGAGCCGCAGAGGCGATTCACAGTTTGCGCCGCAACAGAGTGTGGAATCCGTGTTTGCAGCGCCGCATTTCTGGCGATATTAAAGCCTTGCTCCAGCGTTTGCTGGACGCAGCCCCAGATTACATCTTCAATTTCTGCCGGATCAACTTCTGGATTTCTATCGAGCAAGGCTTCCATTAGCTGGGCTGACATATCATCCGCTCTTACATGACGGTACATGCCCGCCTTGGAGCGTCCCATTGCGGTGCGTACCGCATCAACTATCACTACCTGTTTCATGACCCACCTCCCGCTTGATCAGGCCGTGGATAGAAAGTTTCTCCTGACTCAGCCATTTTTCGCATACCCTCGGTCGGCTCATACGCCTTACCTAAGTGCTGATATTTTTCCGCACTGCTAATGAGATTTTTCATGCCGAAATGATCCGCATATTTCAATGCGCCACCTCTGAATGGAGGAAATCCAATACCATAAATTAATCCCATATCTGCCTCAGCCACCGTGGTGACAATGTTATCTTCCAGACAGCGGATGAGTTCAATCACCATCGGCAACATCATCCTGTCGATGATCTCCTGCTGGTCGAATTTTGTTGGCTCAGCGCAAACCGGTTTTAATATTTCTAATACCGATTCATCAAAAATCTTCTTCTGCTTGCCTTTGCGAT
This sequence comes from uncultured Thiotrichales bacterium, assembly GCA_964618535.1. Taxonomy (GTDB): domain Bacteria; phylum Pseudomonadota; class Gammaproteobacteria; order UWMA-0217; family UWMA-0217; genus HyVt-560. Next base: position 6,506 of record CAZUAW010000087.1, on the reverse strand, counting down.
CCAGTTCGTAGCGATAAAAACCTGCATCATTTTTCTGCCCGTAACGCGCTTCTGCATACAAAGCATCCAGCGCGCTATCAAAATCATTTGCCATTCGGTCAGGAAAGCCATCTGCCATCACCGCTGCGGCATGATGCCCCGTATCTAAACCAACCACATCCAGCAAATACGCTGGCCCCATCGGCCAGCCAAAGCCTTCCATGACTTTATCAATATCGCGAAAATCCGCACCGTCTTTGACCAGCAAATTAAAGCCGCGAAAATAAGGAAATAACACCCTATTCACCAAAAATCCGGGGCAATCATTGACCACAATTGGCGACTTGCCCATCGCGCTGGCTAATGCCACTACCGAAGCCACTGTGGCATCGCTGGTTTTTTCACCGCGAATAATTTCTACCAGCGGCATTAAGTGCACCGGATTGAAAAAATGCATACCGCAAAACTGATCGGGTCGCTGTAAGTCTTTGGCTAACAGGTCAATTGAAATTGTCGATGTGTTGGACGTTAATATCGCATCATCAGCGAGCAACGCTTCGGTTTCTTTCAAAACCGCCGCTTTAATCTTTGGATTTTCAACAACCGCCTCAACCACCAGTTGAGTATCACCTACCTCAGCATAATGCAGCGTTGGCGTAATTCGAGATAAGACCTGCGCCATCCCCGTCATATCAATTTTGCCACGCTTGATTTGCTTACCGAGTAGTTTGGATACTTCGCCCATTCCCTGATCGAGTGCCTCGCTACGAATGTCTTTCATCACCACAGCAATTTTCTTTCCCGCCGCTTGGTATGCGATACCACCCCCCATAATGCCAGCGCCCAGCACAGCCATTTTCTCGACTGCATCAGCGGTTTTCGCGGCGGCTTTTGCTTGCCGCTTCAACTGTTGATCGTTCAGAAACAACGTCACCAAAGACTCAGCAACTGGCGTATAAGCTACCTCGATAAAAGCAGCCCGCTCAATCTCTAACGCCTCATCACGAGACAATCCGGCGGACTGCTCAATCACATCCACAGCTTTAAAAGGTGCTGGATAATTGGTACCTGCTTTACTGAAAATAAAAGCGCGTGAGGTCTCGAATACCATTTTTGCATCGACAGGAACCAGCATCAGCGGAGATTGTTTACGCAGTCGTCGCGTCTTCCAGTCCAGCTTTCCTGACACTGCCGAGCGCAGCATTTTAAGCCCTGCCTCATGTAGCTTGTCGGGTGCAACGACCGCATCAACAGCGCCCACTTTTAACGCAGCTTCAGCTTTTGATGGAGCACCACCTGCAATCCACTCGATCGCATTATCAGCGCCAATCAAACGCGGTAATCGAGTGGTGCCTCCCCAGCCAGGAATCAGCCCGAGCTTGGTTTCAGGCAGACCGACACTAGCATGCGTACTCGCCAATCTAAAATCACAGGCCAGACACATTTCCATACCACCACCAAAAGCAGCGCCATTGATGGCCGCCAGTGTCGGTACAGGAAGATCCTCAAATTCATTAAACATCAAGTTGCAGTCACGCAACCATCGATCCAGACTTTCTTTTGGCATCGAAAATTTGCTGAGAAATTCAGTCACATCCGCACCAACAATAAATGTCTTTTTAGTACTGGTGACCAAGACAGCTTGTAAATCCTGCGCTTCATGCAAGATCTGAATCGCCGCCTGCAACTCCATCAACGTTGCCGCATCAAACTTATTGACGGAACCTTCAGCATTGAAACATAGCTCGACAATACCATCCTCAAGCTGGCTACATTGAATGGAACTTCCTTGGTACATCATTGTTATCTCCGCTGTTTTCCACTGATATTGTTGGTTAAAAAACTTCTCACCTTCAAAAGGTGACACCAGAATATTACTTATAGTTCAAAACTGGCGTTACAGATTTTCCATTACAACTTAAGATTGAAAAATAGATAGGTAACATACCTTATTGATACGATTTTAGCGCGGCTATTTCTGCACCGCTGATCGTTGCAGCATTCGCACTAAAATCGATTTCGGCAGGAACTAATACTGCGATAGAAGTACAAATATCAGGTACCAGCGGTTGAGGAATTCGCTGCTGCGAACGAATCACAAATGACAGCTCTGAGCCACCGAGCTCACAGTAGAAACCCCCTGTCAGAAATCAGAATAAATTTATGTGATCAACCTCACTAATATTTTTTTGTTCTGTGACTAACATGGGCGCGAAATTGGGCATGCAAATAAGGCTCACTAATAACAGAACCTATTTGCAAAATAATGAAATAAAAAAATTTAAAAATCCGGGGAGGATTATGCGAATTTTAAATACAGTGGTACCCGCTATTCTTTGTGCTTCACTGCTGGCTTGCGGTGGCAATTCCCAGGGTGGCGGTGGTAGCCAGAACACTCC